>JAZSDK010000078.1:0-10280 GCA_045531155.1 Faecalimonas sp.
ATAAAGAGGGTGAGCAATCAATCGCGCTCAAATAAGTATTATGTGTGTATAAACACGATAACCTCGGGGAACAATATTCAGTTGTATTATAATTTTACCCTAAATTTTTCCTCTTGTCAAATCGGCTGGAGCAATTTATACGAGGTTAAGTCGATTTAGCGGAGATTAGGGCTAAATATATGCCGTAATGAGTACGTTTTTTGTACGATTCATAGCACTTTGTGTTCGTTTCAGCACTTTTTTGAAAAAAGTTCAAAATTTTTTTCGATTGTTTTCTCCCCCCCTCCTTCTGTACATAAATCTATCGAGTATTAGTCTTTCAACGCGGAGTGGTTTACTCTCCATATAAGTAATGATCGATTTTGGTCAAAAAGTCAAGGGGTAGGCACCAACTTTTTTGCCTCAAATTGGAAACATTTTATGACGAAAATGCACGTCCGACATTACTGCCGGACGTGCTGTGTTATATCGTGTTATAAAAGAAAATTTACAATTCAACACACAAAGTTCGAAAATTTGTGCGTGATTTTTATTGCAAAATTTGTTTTTCTGTGTTATAATAAATGCGAACACAGCAAAAGCTTAAGTGTGTGCGAATTTTAGAACGAAAGCAGGCAATCAAATGAATATTAGAGAACTTGCATCAAATATCATATCAGAGCGCGGCGGCGTTGCAAAATCTGCGGACTTTGTTGCAGCAGGTATTCCCGCCGGTGATATTGTCCGTCTCTGCAATGAAGGATATCTGGAACGTGTCCGTCATGGCTATTATAGCCTCGCAGATGCTCACGAAACATCCGAAGAACAGCTCCTTGCTACTCTTATACCGCAAGGAATCGTCTGCGTGGAATCTGCTCTTTTCCATTATGGCTACAGTGATTTTGCACCTCGCAAATGGTCAATCGCCATCCCACGCTCTATGTCAAGAAAAAGACTTAATGTAGATGCCCTGCCACTGCAGGCTTATTATGCAAGTCCTGAACTGTATGAACTTGGTAAAACCACCGATGACTTTGACGGTGTTACACTCTCTGTATATGATCGTGAGAGAACAATTTGCGATTGCTTCAAATACCGTTCGAGACTTGACAACGAAATCTTCAACAAGGCTCTTAACGCATACGCAAACGATAAAAAGAAAAATCTTAAGAATCTTTCAGAGTACGCGAAAAAGCTTCGTGTATATAAGAAAGTAACCGAACTAATGGAGGTGCTTCTCAATGGCTGATATCGCTGCATCCGTGCTTGCACGATTGAAAAATAAGGCTGCTGAAAGCGGGCGAAGCTATCAGCTTTGCCTACAGCTCTTTTGCCAGGAGGAATTTTTACGTCGTTTGGAAAAATCCAAATACTCAGAAAATCTCGTACTCAAAGGCGGACTGTTTATCTATTCTCTTACCGATTTTGACAGCCGTGTAACTGTCGATGTTGACTTTTTGCTCCGTAAGATTCCAAATACGCCGGAGCAGTTAAAATCTGTTCTTGAAGAAATTATTGCTATAGAAACCGGCAATGACTTTGTAATCTTCGAAATCAAAGATATTGCCCCCATAGCAGTTGCCAAAAAGTACGCTGGCATTGGAGCATCGGTTTTCGCTCGTATTAAGAACACCAAAACACCTTTCAGTATTGATTTCGGTATAGGCGACGTTATTGTACCAAAACAGGAAAAGCGGAAGATCCCAACACAGCTTTCCGATTTTGATGCACCAACTGTTAATACCTATTCTGTTGAAACCACCATTGCAGAAAAGATAGATGCCATTCTCAGCTTAATGGAATTCTCCAGCAGAATGAAAGACTACTACGATATTTACTATATTGCCAATAAGTTCGATTTTGACGGCAAGGTGCTGACAGAGGCGTTGAAAAAGACTTTTGCCAACCGCGAACACAGTTTTACTGTTGAACAGTTCGAGCAGGTAATCGGATTTGCCGATGATGATGCAATGCAGAAAAAGTGGAAAGCATTTGTCCGTAAGATTGATGCCAAAACAGACGACTACAGTACGGTGCTGAACACAATCAAAGCATTCCTTGCTGAACCTTTTGCAGCAGCGATTGAAGGTAAAGATTTCAGTAAACAGTGGATCGCAAACAACGGCGAATGGATGTAAAGTGATCGCGGTATGCAATTCGATAAGAATTAACAAGACAAATGTAGAACCATAAAGAATTGCAAAAAATAATTATTCTAATGGGGCGAATATAAGATGAATACTTATAATGAGATTTCAACTCTTCAGTATATGGGGAGCAAAACACGTATCATTTCCCATATATGTGAGCCAATAATCAAAAACAGTAACATAAGTACAGTTGTGGACTTGTTTGCTGGAACTGGTTCTGTTGGATATGCGCTTAAATCACATAAGAATGTGATTAGCAATGATATCGAACACTATTCATATATCATAAATCAGGCTATCTTAAATGGATGTAGCTTATCTGTTGCGGATGAGGCTGTGTTTTGGAGTGAAGTAGAAAATCAGTACTCCAACTTACAGTCTATACTGCCTATTGCGCTTGCTGCAGAAAAAGCACTTCTTCACAAGGATGTTGATTACAAGCAATATCAGAAGTTTTGTGAAAATACCCCATCTGTGTTTTCACCTAAAACAAATGATATCTGCATGAACGAATTGTTGGGCTTGGTTAAACAAGTAACGCCTGGAAAAACTCCAACGATAACAGTTCCTTGCTTGTTTCTAACCTACTATGCAAATGCGTACTTTGGAATTGCGCAGTGCTGCCAAATTGATGCTATCCGTAGTGCTGTTGAAACACTACAAAATAATAGTGCAAAGAATGTTTTGTTAACAGTATTGATGTCGGTTATGAGCGCAAGTGCTTCTACGACAACACATTTCGCACAGTATTTAAAAGTTAAAAATAAATCAACCTGTCTCAACTTAATTACCAAAAGAAATATTAATATTATCGACGAATGCAAAACATTGCTACAGCAATACCGACAAGCTGGATTATGTGAAAATGCAACCAAAGCGCACTCTCCTTGCTTTAATCTAGACTTTGCTGATTGTTTGGATGCAATTGAATTGGATGGAAGTGTTTTGGTGTATGCAGATCCTCCATACTTTAAAGAGCACTACTCTAGATACTACCATGTTCTTAACACCCTGTGTTTATATGACTATCCTGCGATGGCCGTAAATCCTCAAACACATGAGCTTTCTGTTGGCAGATATAGAGAAAATAGAACTGTATCTGATTTTGGAAAGAAAGCAAAAGCTTTGGGGGCGTTTGAAAAACTTATAACAAAATGCTCACAGGCAGGAGCATGGCTGATGATTAGTTATTCTGACAATTCTATTGTTGATATCGCCAGTCTGCAGGAATTAGCCGAGGAAAAATATGATGTACTAATTAAAAAGGTTGAACTTAGCCATTCAAATCAAGGACGTAGTTCGACTTCTAAAGTTGATGAGTATATTTTTGTTTGCAGACCCAAAGAGCTTGTGCACGATGTAACTGAGAAATTAAGCGTCATTAAAGAACTCAAGCCAATCGTCGATAATCCGGCGGGTTTTATGCACAATTATATGGCACGGAAACCGTATAATGTTGTTTCGGAAATAATCAAACGTTTTTGTCCGGAAAACGGTTGTGTGTATGACCCGATGTTTGGTTCAGGAACAACAATTATTGAGGCTAGTAAACTCGGAAGAACTGCAGTTGGAACAGATATTAATTTGTTAGCATATAAGCTCTGCAAAGCATCTCTAACTAAATGGAACTTAGCAGAAATTGAAAAGTTAATAGATTCTTTTTGCAAAGATGTATATTCCGCATGTCAACCTTTATATGAGTTTGAAGAAGATAGCGAGTTCCGTGTTTTGGAAAGATGCCATTTTGATCAGAAAGACGGAGAACTTGTTCCAACACAATATTGGTATAAGAATATCATTAATGGTAAACTAACCGGCAGAAAGAAGGCTGTTTCTTCACAAACGTTTTCAAGTCATTATCAAGGACTGCAAACAAATAATATCAAGAATATCGACAATGCAGCCTTAATACCAAACTCTCGGATTGCTATTGGAAATAGTGCTACGGTATTTAGTTATTTCTGCAATCGAAACCTCATTGCTATTGATCGAATAATCGGAATTCTACGGACATATAAGGGGAATCCCGGTTACGAAATTCTTGAAATATTGGTTTCTTCGGCTATTAATCTAATTAAGCTTTCTGACAAGAAAGCTTCGAGCCAGATGCCATATTGGCTTCCCAAGAAAGATGTAACCTCAAGAAATGCCGTCATGGTTATTGAGCAAAAAGCAAAGGCAGTTAAAGAAGGGTTAGCTTATCTGAGTGAAACATGCAAGAGTTTTATTGGGACCAATTGTACTCCCAATGTAACATTACAAAATATACCTGCTCAAAATGTTCCGTGGGATATTTTACCGAATGAATCTGTCGATTTAATCTTGACTGACCCTCCATATACGGATCAAGTTCCCTATCTTGAATATAACCAACTTTGGTACAAAGTGATGGGATGGCACGGGTTTACAGAGGAGTCATTAGAAGCTGAACTTGTTGTTTCTGATGCCCCAAGCCGAAATAAGGATACTGAAGATTTCAACCAAATTTTCGAGGTGATCCTAAACCGCATTTCTCCTGCCCTGAAAGCAAACGGGTATTTCATTATGTTCTATCACTCGTTTGATTTGAAATCTTGGAGCGAAATTCTCAAGATAATGCAAAAGTATGGCTTGGCATATTGTGGGCAGATTCCAAGCGCTGCGCCGCGAAAGTCTTTCAAAGCTGTAATGACCCCCAATGGTACGCTAGATGGCAACTACATTGTTGTATTCCAAAAAAGAAAAACTGTTGAAATTCCGCAGTTTAACGGCTCTGTAGACGATGCAAAAAAACTTGCAGTCGAATGTGCAAGCAGAATCATAGCAGAGAGAAAAGAGGTTACCTCGCAGGATTTGTATGACTATGGTATGCTTCGGGATGCTTTTGAGTTTGGATATCTTCAAGTATTGTCAACAAAATATAAGACTTTTGTAGATGTTATCAGTAATTCTTTTGAGTTTAAAAACGGGTTGTGGAGGTGTAAATAAATGTATTGGCTGTTAGATTATGCAGAACAGGAAAATCTTCGTCAGAGAATGATCCATTTGCAAAACACAATTCTAAATCGTCAGCCCCGTGATCAGTCTGAGCAAGTTTTCCCTTTTATTGGTCGTAAAAGTCGTGCTATAGCACGAACCCTAGTCGAGAACTTAACAGAGGAAGATGCTGTCGTTGCAGATCCTTTTGGCGGTTCTGGCACTTTTGCCTATGCAGCTCTTGATGCAGGTAGACACGTGTTATTTAACGAGTGGGAACCATACGCCCATAGAATGTCTACCGCTCCTTTTCGTGGAGTTCCGTCCACAGAGGATTATTGTGATTCACTGCGGTTTATTGCTCAACGGGTAGAACCCGTGATGGATGCAATTTATAAAACAAGATGTCCTAATTGCGGAACTGAACTTCCATTTGACGGACTGTTTTTTGACCGTGACCCGCTTGAATTCTTCCATCCAATGCATCATGAGCGCCTCGGCGAAAATGGCGAAAATGTGATTTTTAGAGACCGCAGATATAGGTGTCACTGTGGTTGCAAGGAAAAGCATTACGATGATTTTGACGAAGCCGTACGTCTCCAAGTAGAAGCGATGCCTTGTGATTTCCCGGATGTTCAATTGATTGAAAACTCTCGCTTGAATTTCACAGCACCTCAATATACGTCATATCAAAATTTGTTTTCTAAGCGACAGCAAATTGCGTTAATGACACTTAAGAATGCAATTTCTGAGTTGCCAGATTCTACAAGATCCTTTTTTGAGGATACTCTGATTTCCATTGCACATTGCGGCAAATATACGGATTATCGTAGCAAAAGCCAAGATAACCATTGCCCCGAAAACAGATTAAAAGAAACAAATCTGTACCACCGATTCTTGGAAAAGTTGAGTGAACGTAAGAGCTATATTTCTTCCCAGTATTTTGACCTTGATCTATTAGAGTATAGCTGTATGGATTATCGCAGATTCATGCACACAATCTTACCGAATACCGTAGATCTTCTTCTCACAGATCCCCCTTATGGCGATAATGCACAATATTTCGAACACGCCCAAAGAATTCATCCGCTTATGGATTACTCATTGTGCGAAGATGAAGAAAGACTTAGCAACGAGGTTGTTATAAGTAATGCACCGGCAAGAACTGAAAAGCACGGGAAGGAACAGTTTCTTGCAGATATTGAACGACTGTTTATGGAAGCTAAACGAATAGTCAAAGACCACGGCTTTATGGTTCTGTACTTTAGACCTCAACAACGTGAATGGATTAGCGACCTGAATAAACTAAAAGACTTTGGACGGCGTCATGGTTTTGAACCACTCTTGACTATTTCTGCTGGAATATCCGACCCCTCTATGCGCGCATTAGCGTCTGCAGCATGGACTTTTAAGAATGATGTATGTTTCATTTTCCTAAAATTGCAAGAAAACGAACGCCGTTGGTACGAAGGTCAAACTGATGTGGACGAGCTCGTTTTCCTAGCTGCCCAAAATGCAGCAACAGATCAAGGCAATCCTTTTGTTATTACCCAATTCAATCAGGAGTTTTTATCCCAGTTACGTAGATCTGGACTGATGCGGTTGGCCAATCCGGCATATCAAAGCAAGATCCTGAGAACATTGGACAGATACACGACTAAGAATGGAGCCCAATATCGGTTGACTGGATTATCTCCGTACACACTAATGAATCGTGAAATGAACGCAGAAATTAGATTACGAGAATTTGCTCCTGTTGTTATTGAGGAACTAACGGCTGACGGTCAGGGCTTTACATTTGAAGAGTATGTAATCCATCTTGCTTCCTTTATGGAAAACGGTAGTCGCGAAATAATTAATCAACTCTATACCGCAAACAGACTTATCCCTGAATTGCTAAATGTCTATGCAGAGTTGGACGAAGAACAAGGGAAATTCTTCGCGCGTGATACAGCGATAACTGAACATAATGTTGAAGGGCGAGAGCATTTGTATGTAATGGATCCATATGACTTTGAAAGGCTTATTGCAGACTATTTCGTTCGGAGAGGATTTGTCCACGCAGAGGTTATCGGTCGTTCCGGAGATAGAGGCGTAGATGTCCTTGCTACAAACATCCAAGGCGAATATGAACTCATCCAATGCAAACGATATCGTCGAGGCAATAACATTGGATCTACTCCTATTCAACGTGTCCATAGTTATATGCGCACTCGCAATGCAAGCAGAGCTTGGGTTATTACGACATCTGATTTCACTCCAGAAGGTCGAGATGAAGCACGTATTACAAACGTAACAATAATGAACGGGCAGGAATTAATCCAATCTTTGGAACTTTATTACCCTGGGCAGTATTGCCTGTAACACTTTGAAATGGAGCGCATATTAGTTATGCGCTCCATCTAGATGGACCTGTAATTCTATTTTTCTAATATATGCAGGAATACGAATAAATCACTACCCTATAGTGATTGAATTAAAAGGAGAACCAATATGAATCCTCTTTCTGAAATGTCACTTTCACGCATTTTTAAAAAATCATCACGCAACCAAAATTTGATTGGTACTAACGAGGGAATTACTATTGAATACAAAGAGTCTTTTGGCTGGAAAAGTTTAAGTGACTATTTGAAGGCAATGGCTTCTTTTGCTAATCGTGATGGCGGATATATCATATTTGGTGTAAAAGACAAGCCGCACGAATTGTTGGGATTACAGGGACAGGCATTGGAACGATTCACAAATATTGACAATCAAGAATGGACCACCAACCTAAAAGAGCACTTTGCCCCTGAAATAGTATGGGAAAAAACCATATACGATTTTGAAGATAAGAAATATGGCATTATTTACACACATCCCGCAAAAGAGAAGCCTGTCATTTGCAAAAAGGACGCTGATGAATTGCGTAAAGCTGCAATTTACTACAGATACAATTCCCAAAATTCCGAGATCGAATTTCCTGAATTGCATTCAATCATTGAACAAGAAAAGCAAAAGATTAATGAGCAGTGGATGAAAACTATTCGGCAAATCGGAGATTCTGGGGTAACCAGAACCGCCATTTTAGATTTAAAAAGCGGGAAAATGACTGGTGCTAACACAACATTGTACATAGACGAAAGTCTATTGAGCGATATTGAATTTGTACAGGAAGGGTCTTTTGTAGAGACCGGTGGAAACCCTGCATTAAAAGTTGTAGGACAAGTTCAAACGGTTGTTGGCGCACAAAGAGTTGTTGTCGAACAAGAACGTAATAAAGCGATCAATGCAGACGAGATTATTAAGAGCTTTATTACACAGGAGCGTGTAAACAATCCGTTAGAATTTGTAAAACAAATATGTTATCAAGGCACAGGTAATATGCCTATTTACTATTACCTTTCCTTGGCAAACAAAAGCAATGATGAAGGGGTTGCGTACATAAACGAGGTACCTATCAACTCAATGGCCAAAGATTTGTTGAAGCGTAGACTAAATAACAGAGAGGTTAAGTTTAGTAGGTTACCGAACAATACTACTGCTGTCACCAAGAAGAAGAAATCATACGCGCAAGCAATTTTGGAGCACAATCTCATCATTCCGTCCTTGGAGGTAGAGTTAAAATATTGTTTGAATGCGATGAGATCATTAGAACCAAAGTTTGTATCAGAGCACAAGGACTATATTTTAAATATTCTGTACGAGATATATTCAACATACTTCAACTCACAACCGTTTTCGTCAATAAAATCCGAGTTTAGATACACATTGTGTTGGATAGATGAGGCACTCTATATAGATCGACAGTAACCGCAATGTGCTTAAACAAATGCCGGTGACCAAATTGGTTACCGGCATTTTGATATTTATCAAATCAATGAGCTGCGGATTAACAGCCATCTGGTTCAATAAATTTTTGTTATGAAAAAGTCCTCGTCAGGAACACAAGCACCTTCCAGCTTGTGGAAACCGTAAAGTTCTTTGCCGTTGGCTGTTCTTGAGTTGTCGGTCGTTATATCCACGTTCCACCAAGTTCCGTCATAGTACACGCGGTTCCAAGTATGCCGAGCCGCGCTGTCTTTATAGGATACACCGTCAACGGCATAGCAAGGGATATTTTGACTGCGGCAGAATGCGACGAACAGATGCGCAAAATCAAAGCATAGACCTTGCTTGGTTCGCAGTGTCTTGCGAACATCAAAGTATTGGAAGAGTGGATAACAGTCGTAGTCATACTCTAAGTTGGCTATGATCCAATTATAAAAAGCCAGTACCTTTTCTTCGTCGGTTTCACAACCGGCACAAATTTCGTCAGCAAGTTCTTCCGTTTGTGTATCCCACAGGGTATCTCTGCCATTGGAAAGATACGGAGCTTCCGGTTTGTAGACGAAATTGTATGTAAAGAAAAGGAACACTATAATAAATGCTGTTAGAACCAAGACACAAATTTTCGTCAACGGTTTGTCTTTGCCGGAACTGTTATCGACAATACCAAAGTACATCATTTCGATAGCCGTTACCACAAACGTCAACATCGGCAGAAGCCTGCGGCAGGAAAGAGCGCTAACAATACTCATTACCATGACGAAAAACAGAACAATGAGTACGATTGCACGCATGGGTGTTGACCGTATTTTCAGGACGAAAAATAAGATAGGCAATGCTGACAGCAAATAGAGCGTCACCAGCATCGGTGAAAGTTCAAAGAAGCCTTTCAGATATACGCCCAACAGCAGATTGTATGCTGCCAGGATAAAAAAGAAAATAAAGCCGGATTTCGACTGCAATGTGATTGCAAATAATTTGGATATCTTCACGATAAGTCCTCAATTCATTTGTAAATTCACATTGCAACAGTTCGTTTCCCAAATCTAAAACATAAGATTTTGATAATTTTTGCCCTTGATTTTGCCCTTATAATATTTAGGGACAAGGGTAAAACGGTGTAACACCGTATAGTGGGATGAAATGAGTTGTTTGCGAAAACTCCTTTATTTTCAATGGTTTTAGAGCATTTTACTATGTGTTATGAACAGCCAATAACATCTCAAAAAATCTTGCTATTCAAATTCCAATTTTACAAATGAAATGGCGGAGTTTTTTGACTCCGCCACATTCTTGCATTATGAAGTTATTTAAGAACAGATTTATAAAGTCTGATATACTCGTTTGCTGATTTGCCCCAGCTGTTGTCACATTCCATAGCACGTTTAA
>JAZSDK010000127.1:0-15121 GCA_045531155.1 Faecalimonas sp.
CGGCGTACAATACCTGTTGCTTTCATATATAAATTTCTCCTTTTGACATTTTTTACTCTGTGAGTATTATCTGTAAAAGGAGAAATAATATACCAAAGTGTAGTTTTTAATTCCGTGAAATTACACGGGGTTAAAATTTCTCATAACAATCCTCACACAGTGTTTTTATCCATGGTATATCTGTTCGTATCGCGCCCTCTTTTCCACACATCTCACATACGAATTTACTGTTTTCTTCATATTTGCGAACTATCTGCTCGATATCTTTTCTAAGTTCTTTGCTATATGTATCCATATCTTTATGATAATAATAAAAGCGCAGTGTCCCGAATTTTTCTTTTACTTGTCCAACCTCAATGTCTATCTCTTCATCATCTTTTTCATATCTATTGACAATCTCTTGACATAAATCATACAATAATTGATACCAACCATCTGCACACTCGCAACTTTTATTCATAAATGGAAATGCAGTTCTTAGTTTCTGTTCTAATGCTATTTTTAACTCAATTCACCTTCTTCTGCCGTTGCCTCCATCAATTCGGTAACAATTGTATTTAATTGTGTGGCATTTTGGGAGGTAATAACAGATTCTCCCAGCTCCTCTTCCAGTTCTCTCCTTGCATTCCCTGCAATACTTCCACCTCGTTTTGCCACTTTCCTACTCTCTGTAAATGTTTCCGGTTTTATTCTTGCAGAAATATCCTTTGTCGCAGTTTCAGCAAGCATATTCAATATAATTTCTGTCGTGCTCATATTATCTCGGAGATTTTCCTTTTTCAGTCCTTTCAAATCCTTGTATTCTCTAGTTGTCATTCCGGACCATGCACGACTGATTTCATCAGTTAAGATGGCATATTCATTCCCACTCTTAATTCCCCGTTGTTTCCATTCGGTTGTCAGTTCATTTCTTACACGGATAGACAATAATCTCTGATGAATCCAATCTTCACTATACCCTTTCTTCAGGTATGTATCTAGCGCACGGTCTATTGCCAATTCTGGATCAATGGTTTCTTCCATTCTTTCGCGTCCAACTTGCGCTAACCACATTTTGAATGGTTCCGCTTTTTTCGATGGAATAGATTGAATGATGCGTAAGAGTTGTTCTGTATCAGCAACGTCAGTATTATACCTTTTCCCATCTTTTGGCGACTTCATTTTCAGTTGTACGATTTTTTCGTACAACTCACTTCCTTCTTCTTTTAACTTTCTTTTTAAATCACTCCAATATCTACGTGGATTATCTACTTGTGTCAAAACTTGGCAAACATCTACCACAGAGAAATACCACTCCTCTTTTTCTTCATCCCATGCTGTCCGAATTGGTTGGTCTTCGAATAATTGAATTTTGTCACTCATCTTTATGTACCTCCTTATTTTTTATTTCTCTGTCATACATCAATTGATATTTTAATAATCGCGGAATGTATTCCGGTGGAGTTCTTTTTCCTGCTTCCCAATCCTCCAAGGTTCTTACCGGAATCTTGGTATATTCCGAAAACTCTCTACGATTCATCCCAGTTTGTTCTCTCAATTCCTTAATTATCTTTGCTGCATCCATTGCTATCCCCTCTTTGCGTTTTTTATATCATAACATAGTTTTCAGCATAACGCAATGCGTGGATTTATTTTTTTCTTATTATTTGGGTCTGTGTTGACAGTTTGGCCTAAAATCAAAAATATAAAAGGACCAAATCAGCGAAACTCCTTGATTTTACTGGGTTTCTTTGACTTGGTCCAATTATAACAGTTTCGTCTATGCGGCGTACAATACCTGTTGCTTTCGTATATAAATTTCTCCTTTTACAATTTGTTAACAGTTCAGCCATGCGCTCTGAAAATAAAAACGGCGTGGGAACTTGTTCACAAAGCAGTTTTTACTTTTCGGAGCATATGGCGCTCTGCCACAGCGAGAAGTAGCTGCACAGCAGCGAATTCGAACTTATGGCTGAACTGTAGTTGTAAATCTATTATCTGTAAAAGGAGAAATAATATACCAAGTTTACACAATAAAACAGCGGACAGTAAATCCGTCCGCCAACTAAGGAATGAAATAGGTGGGGTGACCTTCCCACATCTCCTACTCAAGCAAATGCTATCCGGCGACGGCCGCCTGTTCCGTCCTCAGATTTCATTCAATATAGTTTATATTAAATATACTTTAATTATACCTCTGTTGTAATATTTGTCAAGATTTTTAACGTGCCTTTCTCAATATATCTCTCTGCATTAACTGTACTCAACAGATGCAATGTTTTGGCAAATGCAGTTCCATTCGTAGTAACTCTGACCGCCACGCGCACATATTCCTCTCCTGTTTGAAAAAACTTAACAAAAGTAATTGACTGATCTGAAGGATTTCTTCCAACATAACTAGGGGCAGATATAATTTCACTTATGTAGGGAAAATATTTTTCATATTCATATGGGTGTCTACTTTTAATATGTTCAATATTACTGGGACCTATGTATATAGGAGTTCCTGCAGTTATTTTCAATTCTAAAAGTTCAATTACTTCTTGTGAAAAAGAACCTATCTTTTGTTTTTCCACTGCAGCACTCCTCCTTCCAATCATTAGTTCAAACAGAATATAAGTTGGTTTCAAGTTGTAACCAACTGCTGACAATTTGTCAGCAACTGAACAATTATTTTTTTAGAACAACTTTTTCATCCTTTTGTAATTCCTTATCTTTTATCCATTTGTCATATAGCAACTGATAATTTATTAATCTTGGGACATACTCCGGCGGTGTTCTCTTCCCTGCCTCCCAGTCCTCTAGGGTTCTTACTGGAATTTTCGTATATTCCGAAAATTCTCTACGATTCATTCCTGTTTGTTGTCTCAATTCCTTTATTATATTTGCAGTATTCATTTCCCATCCCCTCTTTGCGTTTTTTATATTATAACATACTTTCAGCGATAACGCAATGCGTGGTTTGTTCAGTTTTTGTTTTTCTATCGGGTCTGTGTTGACACTTTCGTCTAAATTTAAAAACATAAAAGGACCTAATCGTTGAAACTCCTTGATTTTACTGGGTTTCTTTGACTTGGTCCTATTATAATAGTTTCCTCTATACGACGTACAACACCTGTTGCTTTCATATATCACATCCGCAACCGGCTCCGTACCAAGATTGGATTTGTTAAAAACCAGTCAATCGCTTTTATCAATTTTTAATACTCTTTTACATTTTTTTGAAAAACATTGGACATACTCTTATTATTTAAATTGCGAGGATATACAATATGAATTTCATATTAAATCTAATAGGTATTATAGTAGTTTTAACAATCTGCTGGCTTGTTTCATGGAATCGCCGTGCCGTAAATTTGAAAATGATTGTCAAAGCGCTTCTTATAGAATTTATCATTGCCTTTTTTGTAGTCAAAATTCCTTTTGGCAAAAAAATCATCACACTCATTTCCAGCGGATTGACACTACTTATTGACTGTGGTAGCGAAGGCTTGTCCTTTGTCTTTGGAGATCTTTATGACAGTTCCAAACTGAGTGTTTTTATTATTCAAAGTCTGGGAAATATCATTTTCATTTCTGCGCTGGTAGGAGCACTGTATTATCTTGGAGTGATTGGTTTTATTGTGAAATGGATTGGAAAAGCGATAGGGAAACTCATGGGTACAACAGAGGTTGAAAGCTTTGTCGCAGTTGCAAATATGTTCCTTGGACACACAGACAGTCCAATCTTAGTCAGCAAATACCTACAGCATTTGACCGAAAGCGAAATGTTTGTCATATTAGTATCCGGCATGGGAAGTATATCAGCATCCATTCTCGGCGGTTATCAGGCACTTGGAATTCCAATGGAATATTTGCTGATTGCAAGTGCAATGGTACCGATTGGCAGTATACTGATTGCTAAGATTATCTATCCTCAGACAGAGCAAATACACCCCATAGCAGATGTAAAAATAGAATCGAAAGGGACGAATTCCAATGTGATAGATGCACTTGCAGAGGGCGCATCAACCGGTATGCAGATTGTAATTTCAATCGGTGCGACACTTGTAGGATTTATCGGTGCCGTTGCTGTTATCAACCTTTTTTTAGGACTCTTCAATCTCAATTTAGAACAAATTTTCGGCTATCTGTTTGCTCCGTTTGGACTTTTGCTGGGTTTAGATGGAAAAGAAATTTTGTTAGAAGGAACTTTATTGGGAAATAAACTCATCCTAAATGAATTTATTGCATTTGGTGAACTTTCCACACATCTTTGCGAACTGGACGCAAGAGCAAGTATGATTTGTGCTATCTCACTCTGCGGTTTTGCAAATCTTTCCAGTATGGGAATGTGCATTGGCAGTATTGGAGTCCTCTGTCCAGAAAAAAGAAGCGTTATTTCACGCCTTGTTTTTCGTGCCATGATAGGCGGTGTCTTTGTCAGCATATTGAGTGCTTTATTGGTTAGTATTGTTTTCCTTTTTTAGCAGGCATTACTTTGGTATGAAAGTATTGTCTGCTATTGTTCTTTATGATAAATTATAACTATAAGATTTATTAAAGGAGGATTCCCTATTATGAAACAATTAAATGAAAAGGTAGCTATTGTGACAGGTGCAGGTCAAGGAATCGGAAAAGGTATTGCACTCTGTCTTGCTAAAAGAGGGGTTAAGGTTGTGTGTACAGGAAGAAGACCTGAACCAATCGAAGAAACTGTAGCGGAAATCAAAGCTATTGGAGGAGAGGCATTTGCCATGACTTGTGACTCTGCTGACCGTGCACGCGTAAAAGAAGTTGTAGCAAAGACAGTAGAAACTTACGGCACTGTAGATGTTGTGGTAAACAATGCACAGGCAGTTGCGAAATCCATGCCTGTAGAAGAAGTTACATATGACTTAATGTATCTTGCATGGTCAACAGGAACCATCGGCTCACTCAACTTTATGCAGGAATGTTTCCCATATATGAAGGAGCAGGGCGAAGGCCGTATCATCAACTTTGCATCCGCTACCGGTATGTTTGGATACGCCGGTAACCTGGCATACGGTTCTAACAAGGAAGCGATTCGTGGGCTTACCAAGATTGCTGCTAAGGAATGGGGACAATACGGTATCTGTGTAAACTGTGTTCTACCTGGTGCGGAATCTCCTGCTGCTAAAGAATGGGCAAAGAAATTCCCAGAAAAATACAATGCAATATTAATGCAACAGCCAATGCGTCGCTTAGGTGATTCAGAAAATGATATCGCACCGGTTATTGCATTCCTTGCAGGACCGGATTCATGCTATTATTCTGGACAATGTATGTTACTTGACGGTGCATATTCTATTGCTCCATAAACTGACTGATACATAGCAAATGGAACAGGTTTTATGCCTGTTCCATTTTTTATCCACATCTATTCTTTATATACTTTCTCACAACGCACCGTTACTCTCTGTTTTCCACCTTTTGTACATGTAAACAGGGTGAAATCCCATTCTCCAGATGTCATATCTTCAACTGCGCTACCATCCAGAAGCACTATCTCCGTTACTGTAAATTGATGAACCTCATCTGTTGCATCCCGAAAAACAATCACATCACCTTTTTGCAATGACTTAAGTTCTCCAAAATGACTTCTGTAATTATGCGCAGCAATAATCATATCATTCGTATCTATATTTCCCATGTATCTACATGGAGCTTTTTTTAGCTTTTTGTAATCCCACTCTTCAAAGACCGGCAACTCAACGCCTAATTTTTCTATCACGATTCTGCCACAGTAGGACTCACCATCCACAGCGATAGTTGGAGCGTTTTCCTTATTTAAAGTGTTCTCTTGGGATACTACTTCATCCATCTTTGAAACCACGGTATCCACATATACTCCGGTTTTTTTATCTTCCAAAACATTTGAAATATACCAACCGCCTGCCGACAAGAGCAGCAGAATACCTAGTCCAAGAAAACACATACCCCTTAAGCGTTTATTTTTTTTCATCACTCTTATTCCTCAGTTCTATAATACCCAGAATAACAAACGAAACGCCGGCTAGTGCAATCAACGCAATTGGCCACCACAGTTGACCTGTTTGTGGAAGTTTTTCACCTGTATGATATGTATTGGTAATGACAAAACCATTCTCTGCATCACCGTTATACTCTGCCTTATAATGTTCTACAGCATTCTCTTCTACAGAATACTCTCCATCCTTCTGCAATTTTACAAATGTGAAGGACCATCCATTCTCATCACTTAACTTTGCACTGGCAACTGTTTTGTCATCTCGTTTCAGATGAATCGTAATACTATCCGGTCTGAATCCACGGGCATTATCAGAATCCTTCCATTGTTTTACAACATAAATATTCCTCTGATTCTGCAGGTTTTCTTCTAATTTAGGTTCTGAAACCACTTCATACTTTGTTTCTCCACCAGTTGTCTGTGGCAGGAACACAAGAAATGGATTAAAACTATGACTTTGCCCTTCTCCACAGAACACCAACCAGATTGCCTGAGCAAGTGAGGAAAATATTACTTCACCATCTACAGAACTCATTGATTTAGTTGGCAATTGATTGTCTATAACATATCGGTAAACAGTATTAGCCGCTCCAGCAGACGGATTATTGACAATGCCTGCAATGGAAATTCCCGAATCCGCAAATTCCTCCGCCGGCATATAATCTGTACCAATAATATCTGCAACTTTGCAGATGGTTACGTCCAGTCCATCCACCGAATTTTTTTCTTTATCAATAAGTTTTACCGTCAATTTACAATCCGAAGATACCGCCATACAGGAAATGGGGCATCCTAAAATCAGAATGCACGCCAAGCAAAGCCACAAAAATCTCTTTTTGAATGACATTTACTTTTCGCCACCTTTCATTTCTCTCTTCTTTTTCATTTTATATATCTTACGGCCCACAACAAACAGAATGCCGATTCCGATTAATGAAAACGTAATTAAATATTTCATCTCTATATAGAATGCATCGTTCTGAACAAGTTTATCATTTGATGCATTTACATCATTTTTGTCTACTCGTATTCCCCGAACTAACAGCCGATGCGAGTTAACTCCATAGGGAGTGCAGGTTACAAGTGTCACATAATCCTTGCCACTAACCACATTCAATTTAGATACCTCATGCGGTTCAACAATTGAAACATCATCAACCTGATATGTAAGAACCTCGTCTAATACATGAACAAAAAATGTGTCGCCTATCTCTAAATGGTCAATATTAGTAAGTAATTTAGCAGACGGAAGCCCCGTATGCCCTGCAAGCACACAATGGGTACTTGCACCACCAACAGGAAGCGCCGTCCCTTCTACATGTCCTATACCATTTTGTAGCACATCCTCGTCAATTGTATGATAGATAACCAATGAAACACTAATCTTAGGAATTTCTATATATCCCATAATACCACTTTTAGTAACATTTAATATCTCTTCATATGTCAGACCAAGTTCCTTTAATTTTTCCGGATTGTCTTTATTCTCATTGTATAAAACAGCTTCTTCCTTTGCTTTTTTATACTCTTCCGGCTTAATATCCGATGAAGCAGCCTGATAATCCCCTATCAGCTTTTTATTCAAATATTCATTATAAAGATTACTGATGGTAGGATATAGAAATAGGGAAAGACCACAAAGAAATATAATACCTACAATAATCGTTGATAAATGTTTTTTCATCAGTCTTTCCCCCTTCATTATTCTCCTGTTTTCAGAAAAAGAGACAGCCTATGCGAAGCTATTTCTTTTTCTTGTAGTAAAAAAAGCAACAGCACCTGCCATTAATATAATTCCAATTGCAGTAAACAAGGTTGTTCCCATACCACCGGTTTCAGGAAGTGCTGAACCTGGTGCGTTGGTAATGTCTGCCCAAACAGTCAGAATCTGTTCGCCCATACCATTGGTATTGACGATACTTCCGGAACCAGTATGCGTGCTCGAAACAGACAACGTTCCTACCGAGCCGAGTACACCAATTGCATCTGTAATGGTGATTGTAAATGGAGCGTCCGGCAGAATGTATCCGTCAGGTGCTTTGGTTTCCACAAGTTCATAAGTTCCTTCTGATAAACCAAAAATAAAGACATCTCCACGATGACCACCGTAGTTGAGATGGTCAAGAGTAATGGTTTCATTTCCTGTTTCGTGTACCTTCAGTGTGTGCGTAGTTGTATTTGAAGCTTCTTCTGCAACGATATATTTTTTAAACTGAACGCCTGCCGCATTAGTTGCATCTTCTGTAGTGAAGTTAATAAGTGTTTTTGAATTACCCACAACCTTATATAATTGGAATTCAGCACCAATTAAACGCTTATTCAAGAACACTCCATTTGTATCCTCTGCAAATTTTGTAAACACAAATTGATAAGAATACACATTTGCAGTAGATGATGTGCTACCTACAGAAGTATCGTTTGTAGGGTCATTACTGTAACTGAGTGTCGCAGTGTTCACGTTTGCCACCTGTGCAGAAACTTCGTTTGTAACATGCGCTGTGTAAGTAATAGTCAACTTATCACCAATTTCATAATCATCTATTGCATCTGTAAAATCAACTTTGAAAGTTGCATCGCTGTCACCAGGGGTAGTAAGCTTGTAGCCTGTTCCTTTCTCTAAAATTGTTGTAACTTCTGTACCGCTTGCACTGGTAGTGTGCTTGACCTCGATGGAGCCGTCCTTAAGTGTAAGACCTGCAGGCAGAGTATCGTTAATATAGTAATTGTATGTTGTATATAGCGTATGGCTTGGCACATATGTCTCGATTTTGAATGTGACATCATCGCCAATCATTGCGGATGTACCCTTACCATATGTAGTACCGTCATTTTCAAGAACAGTCTTCTCGATTTCCGGTCTGTTAGCCTTAAGGGTCACAACTGCATCCTTATTAACGGTTGTAAGCATAACAGCGGAACGAACTGCACTTGCATTGCCAGATAAATTTGTATTATCGTATACAAGATAATAACCATATGAAAGATTATCTATTTTAACGGATGTTTGATTCGTTTCAACTCTGATAGGGTCTACAACAGTTGGAATAGTTATAGTGGTCTTGTTTGCTTCTGTAATGTATGTATGCAGTTTTTCAGCAAACTGAGACAGAGCGAGATTACCTTCATTTTTTTGGATATTGCTTACATGATCTACAGCTGCCTGAACATTTCCATTTGTTTTATTCTTTTCCACTACGCCATCGGCACCATAGAAGAAATCATAAAACGGTATGTTGCCGTTCTTATCTTTATACCAGCTATATGATGTGCTGCTTCCTGATGTAGTTGCATTAAACACCTTGTACACATTAAAGGTTTTGCCTCCAACAGTTGCATCCGAATGTGATGGGTTTTGAATGGTAATACTACCAGTAGGTGTTGTTTCCTCTGCGAAGGTCACCATAGAAACACAGCCCAAAACCAGACAGAGACACATAAAAGTTGCGAAAAATTTCTTGATTGCTTTCATTGTTTTTCCTCCCTTACATCTAATTTTTTTTGAACTTTGAAAGCGAGTTTAAATTATAACACCTCCTTTTACGGAGATGGTTTACGTAAATACCAGCTGCCACAAAAAGCAACATCGCCATGGTATATAACATACCTGTTCCTGTTCCGCCTGACTCTGGAAGTTCGATTCCTTCCACATTGCGGACAATGATATTATAAGCGGTTGCTCCCGCTTCTGCATAATAACTGTCTTCCACAGTTACCGAGCCATCCTCATTGATTGTAAAATAGATATATTCTTCCAGTTTGAGATAGCCCTCCGGCGCGACGGTTTCTGTCAAGCGATACCTTACACCGCATTTCATATTATCGAAGATAAGGGTTCCTGCCTCCCCTGTGGTAGCAGTCTTCACTACTTCTGATGATAGTACATTTCCATCTGCATCTACAGCTTCCAATAAAAATGTGGCATTTGGCAACTGTACGTTCTTATTGAGATTTGTCTTCGTGAGCCTTAGCATAACACGCTTGGTGGTATTATTCACTGTTAGAACAACATGCTCATTTCCATTTTCATCCGACGAATAAATTGGTAATTCGTATGATACTAACCAGTTTACAAAACTTCCGTCTGATTTGCAAGTCTCTGAACCAATTTGAGTTTCCCGAATTGACCATTCTATTTTAGAACCATTTACATACACAGGAAGGTTGTCCCACGTATATTTCCAACTGTTATCATCATTTAAAACCACCTGAGCTTCCACTCCCGCAATCAGCGTTGTCACAAGCTTTCCATTTGCCAAAAGCTGTACCGTAACATCCTGCCACTCACTCTCCGGTGAATCCCATGTTTTCTTTGCCGTAACTGTTGATGTTTCTGTACTGTTTCCAATTACAAGTATTCCATTTACATAATAGATAATTTCACTGTTTCCACTCAGGATTCCAACCGTTTTATCGTCATCGGCATACCCTATTTCCACATCCTGAATCGGAGAATACCCGTCCGGTGGAGTGACCTCCCGAACCGTAATCGGACCCAAATCATAACTGAAATCCTCAATTAATATTTCAAAGTATCCTGTTGCTGAACCTGTTAGTATCGTCTCTGTTCCACTTGACGGATTATATTCATAACTGTCAGTTTCACTGTTGTAATTAAACTTCAGCGCTTTCCCATTTTGAAGAAGTTGGAAAGTCGCCCCGCCAATAGATACCCCTGTAATAGCATCCTGCTTCTTTATAATAATGGAATCACTCTTATTATAGATATTCGTAAACTCTGCACGAAGTACTTCATCCGTTCCTTCATCCAGCGCATAAGTCATACCGCTGACTGTGAGTGTTGTGCCCGCACCCGATATCGACTGGTCACCATGTGCATCCATAACTGTATATTCTGAATACACATGAAATTCAACACTTGAATCAGTAAACACATGGGGATGCTCAGTGATATCCCACCTTTCCCCATAATCTACATTGGTAATCTCCCACATATACTTATCTGCGACAGAATCATAGGTAGTATAATTGTTCAAATCCAATCTGGTATGTGAGTCATCTGCCTGATTATAGGCATCTATATAAAAATCTTTCTTTGCCTCTGTAATAAGTGCCTTGTTCCCGGCAAATGTTTTATACACATGGATAAGGCCTTCCTTTTTTACAAGTTTGCCGTCAATATGCCATGCGTCATCCTGACATTTAAATACATACCAGCGAATCGCATACTCACGGTTGTTCAAATCCTCCGCTTTTACTGCCACACCATCTACTGACAGATAACCGGTCTCCGCGTATTGCACAAGGTCTGCAAATATTTTTTCATCTGACGGGAATGCACTAAGCCATACACCGTCTGTTCGTTCTCCGTATAACGCACGAATTTCTTGGTCAGCACCATAGGAATTATCTGCCGTTGTGTCTGCTATGTGGTAAAGATTATGGAGCTGTGAGGCACTTAAAGAAGTGTCAATTCCGCCCACATATGCAGAGAACAATTCATTCGTATATTTGTTTTGGTCTTGTCCGGTAATGTTACCATCTGTATCAACTGCAACCGAGTCGAAACGTATAAAGAAGGTTGCTGTTTGAACTGCAGCATATTCCCAAACGGCAGTCAGATTTACACTCGCACCGCTTGCGTACTGCAAAAGCTCCTCCCATACAAGCGTAGTATTTGCTTGTATCACCGTGTCTGTATTTCCTACACGCCATCCCTTGAATTGAATTACTCGGGACAAGCCTGTTGAGTTATTATTCACCTTACCTTCCACTGACTGCTGTGATACATTTCTCAGAGTAGCGGAGCTGCCTTCTGTATAGCCATCAGTTACCGTCCCTGTTGACAATCCCGCAAGCGTCGGCCTGGTACTAACAGTTACCCCACTTACTGTTGGAAAATCAATGTCATAATTAATATTAATAAACGTAATCGGTCCTAATATAGATGCAGTAAATGTGGTCGTATTGGTAATGGTAACAACTTCACCTGCTGCATAGTTTTCTCCGCCAGTGCTCCACTCATAATTCCCATCCGGCAGTGTCACGGCTGTTCCGGAACGCACATAGCGTGTTGTCGTATTTCCATCCGGGTATACATATTTCACAGTATAAAAGGCAAATGCCGTACTATTTGCAGAACCATTATTAGGAATTAGTCTTACATACTTGGCCGTACGAGCAGCAGTACTTTGTTGCCGATAAGCGATAGTCGTTGTCACTGAACCTACGCTAATATTACTTGTAGAATAAGTACCATTCAGTGATGAAGACACCGAAATGTCAAAGGAATTATATGCAAACTCCGTACCTAATGTCGTATTGACAAGTTCTAATACCTCACTGGTTGCGATAGTACTGTTATATCTACTGCTGTTTCGCACGGTTTCAAACGGAAGCGTACCAATACATGTCCACTTCCCATTCAGATAGATATAGAAATTCGCATCATAATTGGATGTACTCGGTGTGTCACCCACACTCATAAGTGCTACATTATTCTCTGTTTGTGTGTTCTCCAAAGCTAATGTACTAACCGTATTCAAATTTTCATTCAACGTCAAATTTGGTATTGTGTCATCTTTTGCAATCGTCTCATTCAATGCCACAACATCTGTCTTTGTTAAATCCTTGCTATCTGAAGAATTTAATTCATCGTTGTAGACAAGTGCTGTAGTAACTACATCATCAATGGCATATTCCAATGAATTCTCTTCATTTTCGTCTATTAAAGTCAGAACACTATTGATATCATTATCATGTAATAAAACCAAATAACAATTGCCATCGTGTAAATGTGCCCGCTTCGGACAAACAAGAAAGTCACCTTCATAACAGTTATCTGTATGAACATGTTCCTCTATGTCACATCGTAATTCCTGTTCCAATGCAACAGCCTGCATAGTATTAAGCCCAAACATAAGAATAGAAACTATCACACAAAGAATGAATACACCGGTGATGCACAAACCTTTATTCCATTTTGCATTTTTCATAAAATACATATGTCATCACACTTCTCGTCATTTTTTATTTTATCAGACCAAATGGTTTGATGGAAAATACAATCTTTCCTATCACTCGGTCGTCTGCTACCGTTCCGATTTCTTTCAATCTGCTGTCCATGGAAACCTCCCGATTATCACCAAGGACGAAATATGTATTTGATGGAACCGTATATGGAAAATCGATATTGCATTGCCCAAGGGTCTTATTTTGGATATAAGGCTCTTCCAATTCATTTCCATTTACCGATACCGTTCCAAAAACATCCACTGTAATCTGTTCATTACCGACAGCAACTACTCTCCGCACCAGCACCTTATTATTGTAATAGAATGCGATAATATCCCCTGACTTTATCTCAGACATTTTACTTACAATTAAAATCTGCTCATCCTCCAAAATTGGAGACATACTGCTTCCGTAGTATTTGACTACCGGCATAACAAAGGTAAAAATATTTAATAAGAGGGAAACTGTCAAAATAATAGATACTACGATTTTGACAGTTGTTTTTATAAATTTCTTATTCATAATTATTGCCTATATACGCTTTCACTGGTAAGTATAATTTATTTATACTTATCAATTATACACCTTTACCCCAAAAATACAATAAAATATATTGTCAAATTTCACTTTATTGTGCTAAAATATACGCATTATCGAAATAGGAGTATGAATATGAGTCTGAAAATTCCAATTGAGACTTCTGCAAGACACATCCATGTCAGTGAAGAGGACTTTAAAAAATTATTTGGTGAAGATGCAGAGTTGACTTATGTACATGAATTAAGTCAGCCGGGGCAATATTTATGTAAAGAACGTGTTACAATCGTTGGACCACGAGGCAAATTTGAAAATGTTGCTATATTAGGTCCTTATCGTAAGGAAACACAGATTGAATTATCTATGACAGATACGAGAAAAATTGGTGTGCCTGGTGTGATTCGTCAATCTGGTTACACTGACGGAACTCCGGGATGCTCATTAATCGGACCGAACGGAACGATTGAACTTGAAAAAGGTGTTATTGTGGCAAAGCGCCATATACATATGACTCCGCTGGAAGCAAGTCGTGCACGTGTACGAGATAATGACGAAGTATTTGTTATCACAGAAAGTTATGAACGTGGACTGATTTTCGCAGACGTGGTAGTTCGTGTGAGTCCATCCTTTAAACTGGCAATGCATGTGGACACTGACGAGGCAAATGCATTTGCAAGCGATGTGGCACCAACCGGTGCAATACTCAAACTGTTTGATGGACAGACCTACAGCCTACAGCAATGGGCTGATGAGATTCAATCAGGAATCAATCGATAATGGATAGGAGGTATTTATTATGAGTAAAATTGAAGAAGTAAGAAAAGCTATGGTCGACGCCATGAAGGCCAAAGACAAAGATACAAAGGATGCGCTTTCCGCATTATTAACAGCCTTAAAAAATAAAGCAATAGACAAAAGAGCCGATTTGACTGAAGAAGAGGAAACTCAGGTTATCATGAAAGAAATCAAGCAAACAAAAGAATCCTTAGAAATGACACCTGCTGACCGCACAGAATTGATTGAAGAATTCAAAAAACGTATTGCAGTATTAGAACAATTTGCCCCAAAAATGCTTGATGCTGATGAAATCAAAGCAATTGTTTCCGGTGTGCTTGCCGACCTTGGAATCGATGCTCCTACTGCCAAAGACAAAGGACGTATCATGAAGGAATTAATGCCAAAGGTGAAAGGCAAAGCCGATGGCAAATTGGTAAACGAAATCGTTGGTTCTCTCATGGCATAACCGAGTACAACTCAAAAACACACAAAAAAAGGAGACATGGAATTTTGAACCATGTCTCCTCATTTTTATCCTTATTCTGCTTTTTCTTCAGTTGAATTGTCTGTAGTGCCATTAGTTGATTCATTTGAAGTAGTGTCATCTTTTTCTTCTTCCGGTTCTACTGCAGAAATTTTCAACCCTTCTAAACTAACCTTGTCCCAAACTTTATCATTTATTTTAATCTTTGTGTCTTTGATCCATTTTTCAACAGTCTCTGTATAAAACTCATTTTTACGTTCTTCAATGATTTCTGTCTTTTCAGCTTCTGTTGCATCCTTGTCTAATAAACTTGTGACTTGTGCCACATAGATTGCAGATTCACCAACGATTACGTCTGTAAATCCGTTAAGTTCCAATTTATC
>JAZSDK010000120.1:0-15967 GCA_045531155.1 Faecalimonas sp.
CAAGGCATAATGTGACGCAAACCACCTATATGCATTACAAAAGGATGGTTGACGGACGGATTAAAGCATTTTTCGAACCGCTGAAATTAAAGATTGACGAAGTGACTGCAACCCATATAAACAAATTATGTGAAAGCATACTATTAGACGGATGCAAGACAAACACTGCAATCAGATACAGAGGACTCATTATGGTAGCCTTTGAGTATGCTTTCAAAAATGATATGGTAACTGCAAACCCGTGTGCGAAATCCCAAAGGCCAAAAAAGAATGCCTATTATGCAGGATTTTACTCAAAGGAAGAACTGAATCAACTCTTGAAAGTGGCAAAAGATGATCAGCTTTATGTTCCAATAACCCTTGCCTCATATTACGGCTTAAGACGAAGTGAAGTAATCGGGGTTAAGTGGAGCAACATAGACTTCGATGCAAAGCGAATCAATATATGGCATAAGGTAATGCAAGAGGAAAAGGAAGATGGCGGTACTCAGATTGTGGGCTATGACACAATGAAAAACAAGTCAAGCCGAAGAACAATGCCTCTTATACCTGCGGTAGAGAAAATTCTTCTTGAACACAAGGCAAAGCAAGAGGAATATATGAAATTGTTCGGAAGCTCTTATTCAAGAGAGTATAAGGATTATGTGTGTGTGGACCCCCTCGGCGGAATAATAAAGCCGAACTTCGTTACAGATCACTTCAGGCATCTGTTGGAAGAGCATGGCTTAAAAAAGATTAGATTCCATGACTTAAGGCACACATGTGCTTCGCTTCTCTTAGCAAACGGCATATCAATGAAGCAGATACAGGAATGGCTCGGACATTCAGACTTCTCAACAACGGCAAACATCTATGCACACTTAGAATACGATACCAAACTGCAGTCAGCAGAAATGATGGCAAAGGTGATCGGATATGAAGATTAACGGTCATACATACGGAGAATTTATCAGCATGGACAATGTCCGTATAGAATTGCATATGTCAAAGCGGCGATTGGCATATCTTCTGCAGAACGGATACATTCCATGCGAAATCAGGAACTCAGCAACTTGGAGGTACAAAATACGCACCAAAGATGTAGTAGCGTACATCAAAAGCGGAATATCACCCGATATTCCGCCCAGTGTGTTCAAAAGAAAACCGCAAGCAGAAGTAGAAAGAATAAAGTTTAACAAGAAAAAATTAAAAGAATCGTTTAAAGAGAGAATGAGCGAATATCCCGATGCTCTGACTTATGACGATGTAGCAAAGATAACAGACCGTGCAAGAAGTTGCGTTTGGAAGTGGGTATCGGAAGGAAAACTTAAAGTAGTGAAACTCAACAGCAATGTAAGTATCGTTCCGAAACAATGGCTCCTTGAATTCATGCTTACAGATGATTTTATATATAACTATCCCAAGGATAGCAAGTTAAAACCGATACTCAACCAAGCAATCACCAAACGATGATTGCTTGGTAATTTTTTTGGTAAAAGTCAACTTGACATTTTGGAATAATATAAAAATAATTTAAAAATATTGTAAATATATTGACAAATATGTCGAAAATAGTTATAATTTATTTGTAAAATATTTTTGGAGGAGATATAATGTCAGAAACTAAACATGATAAATTCGTAAGAATAGTTGAAGCGAGAACTAATAAAATTATTGATATGATTCGATTATTAAGTAATTGCTCTAACAAGTCTACCTACGAATATGGTGAAAATGATGTCAAAAAAATATTTTCAACACTTGAACAAGAATTGAAAAATTGCAAGAGTAAATTTCAAAACACAGGTGACAAAGATAACAAATTTACGTTGAGGTGATAGTTGTGGATATTAATTGGAATTTCCCAAACAATGGTTGTGGTCAAATAAGGGGTATTTCTGATGCTGGTATAGAAACATTTACAGGAACTGAAATACAGTCTCTTGCAAGAGAAATATGCCAAAACTCGTTAGATGCGATAGATGAGAAAAAATCCGATTGCGTTCATGTAGAATTTGAACGATATCGGATAGACACTAAAGATATACCAGGATGCGAAACATATTCTAATAAAATTCACAAAGCGTATGAATATTGGTCTACGAAGAGAAGTGCTAAAACTATTTCTTATTTGAAGGAAGCTGTTAGAGCAATAGAAAAACCATATACATATGTTCTCAGAATCAGCGACTATAATACAGTTGGGTTATTAGATCCGTACGGCGATAGTGATGAAGGCTGGAATGCTTTAACTAAAATAGATGGTGGAGCAACAAAGACTGGTGATAAGGCAGGTGCTTTTGGCATTGGAAAAAATGCACCTTTTTGTAATTCAGATTATCGTTTGGTCTTTTATCGAACATTAAATAAGGAAAATGAGGTCGCAGCTCAGGGTGTTTCTAGATTCATTTCTTTTCCGGAAAATATCGATAATGCACTTTCTACAATGACTACGGGAATTGGATATTATGGAAATGTTAATGGTAATTTACCTATAAATGCAATCAATGAATTAAATAATTTGAAGGTTAGAGAACGTATTGGTACAGATGTTTTTGTATATGGTTTTAACGGGAATTCAAATTGGGAAACAGATGTTGCTTGTGAAGTTTTAGATAATTTTCTTATGTCTATATATAATAAAAAACTTACAGTAGCGATGAACTCTATCTATATCGATGAGAAAAATTTATCCGGATATATAGAACGTTATGAAACGAAGTTGAGACAAGCTACATCATATTTCAAGGTCCTTTCTAGTCAAGATACCAAAACATTTACTAGAGATTTTCATGGATTGGGAACTTTAAAGTTAAGAGTGCTTGTTAAACCTGAAGATAAGTTGAATAGGAAAATATTGGTTACCAGAACTTCGGGAATGAAGTTGTTTGCAATTGGAAATATTTCAAGATTAATCTCGTTTTCAGGCATATTAGAAATGCAAGGAAAAGATCTTAATGAATACTTTAGAGAAATGGAAACTCCTGCACATGATAAATGGATACCAGGAAGATATACAAAAAATCCTGAACAAGCAAAAGAATATCACGACGAATTAAAACAATGGATAAGGGATACCGTTCTGAGTTTAGGTGAATATTCAAGTGAAGAGGAAATAGAAGTTGAAGGACTTTCTGGAGTTTTACAGTCAGATTCTGAACTATCAAATGGATTAGGTGAAGAGAAAAAAGAATCTCTACATGATACTATTGGTGATATTATTATTCAACCAAGAAACACGTCATCTTCTTCAAAAGGTTTATTTTTTGGGAAAGAAGGAATAGGGAAATCTAAAAGCAACGATACAGAAGGATCGATAGGTAAAAGCGGATTTGCAACCACACGTACTTTGGGTGGGAACAGACGCCGTACTAAACGATACGAACATAAAGGCCTTGCAGAGCAAGGCGGTAGAGATGTGGTTCATGAAAAACGAGGCGGAGATAAAAATCAACCGTTGGAAAATGTTCGTATTATGAAGATTGATAACGCTTGTTATAAAGTATCATTTCAATTGCCAAGGGAAATTGGTAATGGGCATATCGAAATTGTTACCGTGGGCGAAAATGGGAAATCGAACAAATTATATATCAAAGATGTTAAAGGAATATCTAACTGCGAAAATATTTCAAAAGGTCAGATGGGTATCGGATTTTCGAGACTTAAAGGAAAAGAAAAAGTAACACTTGAATTTTCTTTGGTTGATAATAGAGATTATGCAATGGAGGTTAATGTATATGAACATAACTAAAAGATTATATGCATATCCGATTTTATCAGAAGAAAAGGACGACTATATTTCTTCAGTTTTTGATGTTGAGTTGAAATATGAAATGCACGGTGTTAATCATCTCAGGTTTGATTATAATATAACTATGGACAACCCACAATTACAACAGTTACTTGATAAAGGCAAGGCAGAATATGTTATTCATATGGAATGCTCAAATACTGCCTTTAGAAAAACAATTAACACAATAACAGAACAAGTTATAGATGATGTTCCTGTTGGTAGATTAAACGGAAAATTAGAAATAATACTTCTGATCGTATGTAAGGAAAATATCAAAGGGTTTATCAATGATGATTGGAACGATGATTATGCAGGGCTATCTTTCAATCTTGCTAAAGGCAGTGTTTTAGCATATAAAAATTTGCCTTCGTTAGATATAGTGAAAAATTTTGAAGAGCTCTCAAGCACTAACTCAATTTTCATGGTTTATAAGCGATTGACAACTGAGTCAAAACCTATGGATGTTAACCTTGACGCTTCTCAAATTAAAATTGGCCTCAGCACACAAGAATATGATATATATTCTAGATTTTGTAAAAAAACACAATTTCAGCCTATCCTTAATTCCATGTTAGTTTTGCCGGCATTAGTATATGTTTTTGAGGAATTAAAACAAGAAACCGGGATTGAAGCAAATGAGGGAAAAGCATGGTTTATTTCTCTTGATAAAGCATATGCAAAACGAGGAATAAATTTTGTTGAAGAGATTATGAATGACGAAAAAACATCAATTCAATTAGCTCAAGAGGCTATGGAACTTCCTTTGAGCGATGCTTTTACAATGTTGTCTGAATTATACGAAACGGAAGAAGAGGACGATTAAAATGAAGTTATATTTTATGAAAAAAGAAGCTCTTGAAATTCTTAAATCAAATCTTGATTTGATTTATAATAAATATTTTACAGAAAGTGATAATAAATGGTTGTGGACAGTGTGTGGAGGCAACCCTTTTGTTGAGTATAAAACTGTTCCGGATTTTTCGCTTGCTGATTTGGATTCAGAAATGAAAATTGGTGAAGTTGAGTTTAATAACTGTAAGATTTTATTTAAGAACTTATCATTTTTGAATGAATCTCAAGCTAGCGATGAAAGATTATGGGCTGGTCTTTGCCATTCAGTTTTTTATGATTATTTAAGAAAAAGATGGTCATATGACACTAAAAAGCCTAAAAATCAAGAAGAAGCGGTATCGAATATTAAGTCGCGATTTTTCTTTTCAGGCGGTATCAGAGCTGGTTTATACAGAAATTCTCTGGCAAAATGTTGGTGGGTTGGAAGAAATACATATGATGCAGCCAATACAAATTTTTTTGAAAAACTTGACATAATTGGGCATAGTGACATTAGTACAAAGATTTCAGATATTTTTTACAGCAACAACTTCTCTTCTAATCCAATAATTTTAGGTGGTATCGTTAAGGGTATCAAATATTTTAATGATGAGGGTATCAAGCTGACATTAAAAGAACATATTAGACCGTCACTTCAATTGTTAAATGCTATTGGCGGAAGCGTAATATTGGATTGTTTAAGCGAAGAAGAAATTGCAGAAATAATAATTGACAATATAGATGCAATCAATCAAGGCGATGAACGGGGATTTGAATCAACAGACGCTGAGTATTTAGATGAAACTGATGAAACAGTAGATGCAGTTAATGATGATACCGTTGCAGTTGAAAATGATGTGTATGTTGCGTTAGGTCAGAAAATACATGTTCTACTTTTAGAGGAAAATAAAAAGCTTGTTTTAAATGCAGATTATCACAATCAAACGAATCAAGTTCCCCCTTTAGTTCGATTATTACTCGGTAAACGCGTGGGAGATGAAGTTGTTTATAATGATAAGACGTACAAGATAGAGAGTGTTTTATAAAATCAAATATTTTTGATTGTGTGAGGAGAATTACAATGCTTGAATTTATTTGTTACCCTAAATGTACTACTTGTCAAAAGGCTAAAAAATGGCTTGATGACAACAAAATAAAATATCAACTTCGTGATATAAAAGAAGATAATCCGAGTTTTGAGGAATTGTTTGCTTGGCACAAAATGAGTGGGCTTTCATTGAAGAAATTCTTTAATACATCAGGACTTTTGTATAAGTCAATGGAACTGAAGGACAAGCTTCCTATAATGTCCGAAGAAGAACAATTAAAGCTCCTTGCAACTGATGGAATGCTCGTAAAACGTCCGCTTGTAATAGGCGAAGACTTTGTTTTAGTTGGATTCAAGGAAAGTGAATGGAGCGAAAAGCTATGAGAAAGAATTTTGGGGCGAAAGCTATTTTATATCCGATGCCAGTACTCATTATCGGTACATATGACGAGAATGGAAAGGCTAATGCGATGAATGCTGCGTGGGGCGGAATCAGCGAGGAAACACAGATTTCTATTTGTGTGGATGACGGGCACAAAACTGCAAAGAATGTTGTTAAGACTGGTGCGTTTACTGTAAGCATTGCAGATGCAGAAAATGTTGTTGTTTGCGATTATGTTGGTATTGTTTCAGGGAATAAAGAGCCTGATAAAATGGAAAAAGCAAGTTGGCATACTATCAAGAGTGAATTTGTAGATGCTCCACTTTTTGATGAACTGCCTATGGCACTTGAATGTAAACTCATCAGCTATGACGAAGAAACTTGCAGACTTGTCGGTGAAATTGTAAATGTCTGTGCAGACGAAAGAATTCTTGACGAAAACGGCAAAATTGATTTGAATAAATTTAGTCCAATTACCTATGACCCAGTACATCATACATATCGTAGGCTTGGTGAAGTGGTTGGCGAGGCATTTAGCGATGGATTGAAATTGAGATAATATATAAATTCGTTATGATATATTTTTTTACAATTTAACTTCCGATAATTTTTAGTTATAGGAAGTTCAGAAAGGATGATGCTCGTGAGCACAATCTTAAATAAAAAGCAAATGACAGAAGAAGACATAAAACTTCAATATATAACCCCTGCAATTCAAAAGAAATGGGGATTAGAACGAATTACAATGGAAACAAGAATTACTGACGGAAGAATAAATCTGAGAGGAAATCTTGTTTCAAGAGAAAAACCCAAAAAAGCAGATTATGTTCTTCATATCAACAAGGGTAAACCTATTGCTATTGTTGAAGCCAAGGACAATAATCATAGCATCTCGTATGGAATTCAACAAGCAAAGACTTATGCTCAGATGTTAGATGTGCCTTTTGCATACAGTTCAAACGGAGATGGCTTCTGTGAGTATGATTTTCTCACAGGTCAGGAGAAAACTTTTGGACTTGATGAATTTCCAACAGCAGATGAACTTATTGCTCGTTGGGAAGCCGGTGCAAATGCTGGTAACGGAATCTCTGAAAATGAAAAGAAGATTATAAATCAGCCTTATTATAGCAGTCAGAACACCTATGACCCAAGATATTATCAGCGTAATGCGGTCAATCGTACAGTAGAAGCAATTGCAAAGGGACAAGATCGTCTACTCCTTGTTATGGCAACAGGAACAGGTAAAACATACACTGCCTTTCAGATTGTTTATAGATTGCTTAAAAGCGGTCTTAAAAAGAAAGTTCTGTATCTTGCAGACAGAAACATTCTTGTTGACCAATCAATTCAGCAAGATTTTTCTCCACTTGAAAAAACAATACATAAAATCAACTTTGCAAAAGATGACCCTACTACAATAACATCTCACGAGGTTTACTTCTCCCTCTATCAGCAACTTGTGGGTAATGATGAAAACGATGAAGATACTAGTGGCGATGAAGCAGTTGAGCGCTTCTCTAAATTGTTCAGAGAAGATTTCTTTGACTTAATCATTGTAGATGAGTGTCATAGAGGTTCTGCTAAAAAAGATAGCAATTGGCGTAAAATTCTTGACTATTTTAAATCTGCTACCCAGATTGGTATGACAGCAACGCCAAAAGAAACAAAATACATCTCGAATATAGATTATTTTGGAGAACCCGTTTATACATACAGTCTTCGTGAAGGAATTGAAGATGGCTTCCTTGCTCCGTTTAAGGTTATAAATGTAAAAACAGATATCGGAGACGGTTGGAGACCATATAAAGGTCAGGTTGATAAAAATGGTAATGTAATTGAAGACCGAATCTACTCCAACAGTGATTATGATTACAATATAATCATTGAAGATCGTACATATGAAGTTGCAAAAGAGATTACAGAATACTTGAAGAGTACTGACAGGATGCAGAAAACTATCGTTTTCTGTGCAACAGAAGAACATGCAGAGAGAATGAGACAGGAACTTACAAATCTCAACAGTGATATGTGTAAGGAAAATCCTGACTATGTTGTTCGTATCACAGGTTCAGATACATATGGCAAGAGTAAACTTGATTATTTCATCTCAGTTTCTTCTCCATACCCTGTAATCGCTACGACTTCAAAATTGCTCTCTACCGGAGCGGATTGCAAAATGACCAAACTTATTGTCCTTGACGAAATGATTAGTTCTATGACTGAATTTAAGCAAATTATAGGTAGAGGAACTCGCCTTCGTCAGAAAGAAGGCAAAACTCATTTTGTGGTTATGGATTTCAGAAACGTTACGAGATTGTTTGCCGATCCGGATTGGGATGGACCGATAGAAATGGTTGATGGCTATGACCCAAACCACAAACCAAATCCAAAGCCACCTACTACTCCTCCTGGAACAGGACCGGTCGACCCACCACCAACAGTTGATAGATATATAGTTGGTGAAGATGGTTGTGATGTACATATTACAGGTAAAACTGTTGCAGTTTATGATGCTAATGGCAAATTACTTCGTCAGGAAAGCATTGTGGATTACACTAAATCTAACATCTTGGGCAAATACGCTTCTCTTGATAATTTCATTATGCAATGGACAACCCAGGAAAAGAAAGAAGCAATAAAAAATCTACTCATAGAACAAGGTATAGATTTAGAACAGATGAAAGAAGACCAGAATATGTCAGATGTAGATGATTTTGACTTCATCTGCCATGTTGCTTTCGACCAGAAACCTCTTACTCGTAAAGAAAGAGCAAATAATGTTAAAAAGAGAGATTTTCTGAGTAAATATAGTGGTGTTGCAAGAGAAGTTCTTGAAGCTTTACTGGATAAATATATGAACACAGGAATCTACGAGATTGAAAAAACAGAAGTTTTGCAACTTGACCCATTTAAACGACTTGGAAAGCCTTCAAAAATTGCAGGTTTCTTTGGTGGCAAAGAGGGTTATCTGAAAGCGATAAGAGAACTTGAAATAGAATTATATAAGGCGGGTTAATTATGGGTAAAATGACATCTTGGCATGTTGGTGTCGCTGCCGAAGCCTTTGCAGCGGCGCAATTTGCCAGATTAAAATACGATGTGTCGGTTCAATATGGTGCTAATCAACCTGAATACGATCTGATTGCTGTTGACGGAGAAAAAATGTTAAAAATCTCTGTTAAGGGTAGTCAGGATGGCAGTTGGGGATTAACACAAAGTATGAAAAAAGGTCGTACTTATCACGAAGCGGCAGAAGCGTGGTTAGATAAGCACCACAAGAAAACCATTTTTTGCTTGGTTCAGTTCAAAAACACCGATAATTCTCAGATGCCAAGAATGTATCTGGCATCTCCAAAGGAGATTGTAGATGTGTTGTGCAAAGAAGCAGGCGGTCGCGGAGATACCATTTTGTATGAGCATCACGAATGGGGACCGATGGCATCTGCATATGGTACAACTGACAAGTTGCCTGAGGAATGGTCATTCACAGAAGAACGAGCAAAAGAAATGTTTGACCGATACGGTCTATAATGGAGGGATACAATGAGTTTATCTAATTTTGTTAAAAGAATAAGAGATATAATGCGGAATGATGCAGGTATCAATGGTGATGCCCAACGTATCGAGCAGATGGCTTGGATGCTCTTTTTAAAAGTATATGATACCAAAGAAAGCGATTGGGAATTTGATGACGATAGTTATACTTCCATCATTCCTGAATGTTGTCGTTGGAGCAACTGGGCAGTAGATGATAAATCTGGAAATGCAATGACCGGAGATACTTTGTTAAATTTCGTCAATAATACACTCTTTCCTGTATTAAAGGGACAAGATATTAAGGACGGAAATGGCAATATAATCATTAAAGGTGTTGAAGTAAATAAAGAAACACCAATAAAAAAATCTATCGTCAAAACAACTTTTGAAGATGCTAACAACTATATGAAAGACGGTGTTCTTCTCCGTCAGATTATAAATATCATTGACGAACTAGATCTTGGAGATTACGAAGAAAGTCATGCATTTGGTGTGATCTACGAAACAATCTTGAAAGAACTTCAAAGTGCAGGTTCATCAGGTGAATATTATACCCCTCGTGCAGTGACGGACTTTATGGCTAAAATGATAAAGCCTCAGATTGGTGAAACAGTAGCAGATTTTGCTTGTGGTACAGGTGGCTTCTTAACCAGTTGGCTTAATGAACTGCTTCCTCTTGTTGAAACTACCGAGGACCAGGAAAAGTTTGATAATTCAATCTATGGTATTGAGAAAAAGCAGTTCCCATATATGCTCTGTATAACAAATATGTTATTACATGGCATAGATGTACCTAAGATTTATCACGATAACTCACTTTTGAGAGATGTTCTTGACTATACAGAAGACGACCAGTTTGAAGTTATATTGATGAATCCGCCTTACGGTGGTAATGAGAAAAATGAAGTTAAAAATCATTTTCCATCAGATTTAGCAAGCAGCGAAACAGCAGATTTATTTATGTCTGTAATTATGTACAGATTAAAGAAAAATGGTCGTGCGGCAGTAATTTTGCCTGATGGCTTCCTTTTCGGAACAGATAATGCAAAGATGTCAATTAAGAAAAAACTTTTCTCAGAATTCAATCTGCATACTGTAATCCGTATGCCTCACAGCGTCTTTGCACCATACACATCAATTACAACTAACATCTTGTTCTTTGACAGAACAAAACCAACAGAAGAAACTTGGTTCTATCGTCTTGATATGCCTGATGGCTATAAGAATTTCTCAAAGACAAAACCAATGGAATTAAAACACTTTGCCCCTGCAATCGAATGGTGGGACAATCGTGAAGAAATAACTGTTGATGGCTTCGATAAAGCAAAGAAATATACTGTACAGGAAATTGCTGAAAAGAATTATAATATTGACCTTTGTGGATACCCTCACGAAGAAGAAGAGATTTTGCCACCAAAGGAACTTATTCAGCAGTATCAGGAAAAGCGTGCTAGTTTAAATGCTGATATTGACAGAATCTTGGGTCAGATTACAGATATTCTTGGTATCAGCATTACGGAGGAAGAATAATGACCGGACAGCAATTAAAAAATTCAATATTACAGATGGCAGTCCAGGGCAAACTTGTTCCACAAGATCCGAATGATGAACCTGCATCTGTACTTTTAGATCGCATCAGAGCAGAAAAAGATGCTCTGATTAGATCTGGCAAGATTAAAAAAGAAAAGAACCCCTCCGTCATCTTTCGTGGTGCCGATAATTTGCCTTATGAGAAAATCGGAAATAATGAACCCGTTTGCATAGCAGATGAAGTTCCTTTCGAGATTCCAGATTCTTGGGAATGGTGTAGATTAGGTAGCATCTTGAATAAACTTACTGATGGAACACACTCCACACCTAAATATGTAGAAAGTGGAATTCCGTTTATATCGGTTAAAGATGTAAGTTCAGGCTGTTTAGATTTTTCGAATTGTAAATATATAACGAAAGAAGAACACAAAGAACTGTATGAAAGATGCAATCCTGAGCAAGGCGATATTTTATTGACAAAAGTTGGAACAACTGGAATTCCAGTTATTGTTGACACGAATGACGAATTTAGTTTGTTCGTAAGTGTAGCATTGCTAAAATTCAATCAAAACCTACTATATAACGAGTATTTAGTTCATCTAATAAATTCTCCATTAGTACAAAAACAAGCAACAGAAAACACCAAAGGTGTTGGTAATAAGAATTGGGTTATGCGTGATATCGCAAATACTCTTATCGCAATTCCACCTTTACAAGAGCAGTATCGTATTGTTGAAGAGTTTAAAAAATATAACATATTTTTACTTGAATATGATAAAAAAGAAAACGAATTATTAAAGTTAAATAACAGTTTTCCTGATTTACTAAAAAAATCTATACTTCAAGAAGCAGTACAAGGGAAACTTGTTCCCCAAAACGAAAACGACGAGCCTGCATCTGTACTTTTAGAACGCATTCGTGCAGAAAAAGATGCTTTAATTAAATCTGGTAAGATTAAAAAAGACAAGAACGAAATCATCATTTTTAGGCGTGATAATTCTCATTATGAGAAGTTCAATGGTATCGAGCGTTGTATAGATGATGAAATTCCTTTTGAAATACCATCAAATTGGTGCTGGTGTAGATTGGGTAATCTGGTAAAATACCAGAATGGATATGCTTATAAATCTTCTGATATGAATAATTTAAATCATGGTTATCCTGTGATAAAAAGCGGAAATCTTATGAGTTTGGAAGTTGTTTTAAAACCTATGAATGATTATGTTAAAATACCAAACGAAAAAATGATGGAAAGTTCAATAACTAAGGGTGATATGCTGATGTGTCTTTCGTCTCAATCAGATAATCCAGAACCGCTTGGCAAAACAGCAATATACAAATTTGATACTCCTGCTTTATTAAACCAACGAGTTCTTAAAATGCGTCCATTTCACGAAGCGATTACACTATATTTATATTATGTGATTAATTCCGAGTACTTTCATTATACTGTTTCACATCAAGGTGGCGGTTCGGCACAAGCAAATTTAAAATTAGATCATGTTTTAGATATGCTTATACCATTACCGCCACTTGCAGAACAGCACCGTATTGTCAGTCAAATTGATGAAATTTTTCCTTTCATAGAGAATCTGACACAATGATTTGATAAAATATATACCGAAAGGAGGTCTTTCGGTATGATAGAAAAAGAAAAATTTGAAAGACATTTGAGAGGAACAAATCTCTCGGAAAACACAATCTCATCTTATCTGTTTGCAATAAAGCAATACAGCGAACAGTATGGTGAGATTACAAAGAAAAATCTGAGGCAGTATAAGGTATGGTTAATTGAATCTTACAAGCCAAAAACAGTAAATCTCAGGCTTAGAGCAATAAACTGCTACTTGGAGAGCATCAACAAGGAGAAGTTAAAATTGCCATTTGTCAGAGTTCAGCAGAAAGCATTTCTTGAAAATGTTATCAGCGAAGCAGATTACGAATACTTTAAGAATAGTCTAAAAAAAGATGGTGAATTGTTTTGGTATTTCGTAATCAGATTTCTGGCAGCAACCGGAGCAAGGGTGAGTGAACTGATACAGATCAAGGCAGAACACATTAGACTGGGACACCTGGACTTGTATTCAAAAGGCGGTAAATTAAGACGTATATACATACCAAAAACATTGCAGAATGAAGCCCTTTCTTGGTTAAATGACAAAAATCAAGAAAGTGGCTTTATTTTTTTAAACAAATATGGTGAACGAATCACAACAAGAGGTATTGCAAGCCAGTTGAAGAAATTAGCATCTCGATATGGCATAGATACTGCTGTTGTTTACCCCCATTCATTCCGGCACAGATTTGCTAAGAGTTTCTTGGAGAGATGCAATGATATAGCCTTTCTTGCTGACCTTATGGGACACGAAAGCATCGAAACAACAAGAATATATCTTCGTAAAACTGCTACGGAACAGCGTGAAATTGTTGATAAAATAATAGATTGGTAAAAAACAAGGCATACACCCAAATCTGAGTGTATGCCGATTTTTATAGTTTTTCGCAATAAGAGAACAATTCATTCACTTTATTAACAATGTGTTTTTGCTCTTCTAATGGAGGTAGTGGAATAAGTAGATTCTTTAATATGTCGGTTGTTATATTTTTCCACGCAGTTCCAGTAGATACTGCCATTAGATACTCAACCATCGTTTGTATCAGTATCATAATATAATCTTTGTTTAAACTTGTGTCTTTAAAACACATACACATCAAACCGTCATATATATACCCAGATATGCTTAATTTTGCTATTTTTCCCAGACTACCACTTGCGGCAGTAATTAAATAATCTTCATCTACAAAAACACTCTTTGTAGAACCTAAGTCAGTTAAAAACTCATCTGTATCGTACAAAGCATTGTTAGAGGTATATTTTGTTATATCAGATATTTTTATCCAATGATGTGGAGTTCTTTCGTTTGACCAATATTCCGGACTGCCCTTAGGTCGAGGCGATGCACCTCTTTGAATATTTATCATCGTTCCCAACCGTACCCATTCCCAAGATTCTGGAATTTCAAAGGGCAATTCATCATCTATACAGACTTCTTCTAAGTCTCGCTTTTCATAATGAGAATTATCACGCCTAAAAATGATGATTTCGTTCTTGTCTTTTTTAATCTTACCAGATTTAATTAAAGCATCTTTTTCTGCACGAATGCGTTCTAAAAGTACAGATGCAGGCTCGTCGTTTTCATTTCGGGGAACAAGTTTCCCTTGTACTGCTTCTTGAAGTATAGATTTTTTTAACTCATTTGGAAACTTTGCATTATAATCTTTTAATATTTTTTCTGTCTCTCCATATTTATCAGATAGATTTAACACAGGTAGTAATTTATCTACAATTTTTTTCTGTTCCTCTATTGGAGGAAGTGGTATAAACAAATCTGCAATAACATTTGGTTTTAATTCGGTTTGATTTGTAGAGCCTTCTCCTAATTTTTCAAGGTAAGGCTGGTAGTATTTTAATGCGTAAAAAAGATATTCTCTGCAAATTGTTTTGGCGATTCGAACAACAGCAACATGGGAATCTGGAACGATGATGTTGTCATTAATTCTATCTGAATCGCAGAAAACTCCTATACGACCTAATGTTCCATTACCGGTTGAATTTATTACAATATCTCCATCTTGCATATATTCTTCTTCGGGGTACTTACCAAAAGTGTTCATATCCAAAAACTTTGACAATGAAATATCGATACCACCGGTTTTAACATTACATTTCTGTGCAAATACATATACTGTTCCAGAAGTTCCGTATTTAGGTGATTTACCTCTTTTTATTTCTTTTATGGCTATATCTTTTAACCGTACCCACTCCCAAGAATCTGGAATCTCGAAAGGAACTTCATCTGCTATGCAAACGGGTTCATTATTTCCGATTTTCTCATAAGGCAAATTATATGAATTTCCTTCGTTGACTTCCGCCTCTTTGTGTGATACTGTTTGTGTTACCAAAGGAGGTGACACGGATGACGAAGTACACATTAGAAGAAATTATGTGTGGCGAGAAGTACAACATCGAAAGTGATGTATTTATGGACGTATTCAGATTGGTGGAACAAAAGGTTGATGCCAAAATGATACGAGAACAACTTAATACGATTTATGTTAAGCATGCACTGCTGACAGCAAGGAAAATGATTGAAGAGGGCGACTCGGTTTCGGATATACCGGAATTTGAGGCGCTCTCTTTGCGTAAGGAGGGAGAATAATGCAAATACTTGAAGAATTGTGGTATGGGAACATACAACCAAACGAAAGGCATGGTGAGAGCAACATAGAAATGATTAAAATCAGCGACCTGATTAAAAGGCACGAAGGAACATTGATAAAGTCATTAGACGAGAAAAACAAAGATGTATTCGAAAAATACAGAGATTGTTATGATGAACTGACACAACTTAACGAATGCGAAGTCTTCAAGATAGGCTTTAAATTAGGCGTCAGGATGTTACTCGAATGCTACGATGACCTATCGAAGAACCTAAAATAAAAAAATGGTGCAACCGCCACACGAGCGGTTGCACCAAATCTTTATTTACGAGTCGGCTTAACATTTACATCGGGATTGATGTCACCATCAATAGAGCCGTGTTCTTCTTCAAACTTTTTGATATTTTCTCGAATTAGAACTAACACGTGACTGTTTACGCTACGACCTTCGTAGTCGGAAACATAACCGATTTTATTGAGCATTTCTTCCTCAATTCTTATAGATACACTTTTAATAGCCATAAAATCACCTCATAATAAATATATTATGTATTTATTTTATAGCCTTTATGTGCTATAATGTTAAGAATAGATACACTGTATATCTAAAATAATTTTATGAGGTAATTATTATGAGTGAAGAATT
>JAZSDK010000041.1:0-8105 GCA_045531155.1 Faecalimonas sp.
AATCTTAATGTTGTGTGCATGCAAATGATTGCACACATCCGCAAAGTCCTGATTGGTTCCAAGACGACAATCTATTTTCTTAAAATCACGTGTGTCGTACCCGTGATTGTCAGATTCAAAAATTGGATTTAGTAAAATGGAGTCTACGCCCAGATTCTGAAGATAATCTGTCCAGTCCATGATTTTCCGAATGCGTGGAATGCATACTCCGTCATTGGATGTTGGAGCACCGCAGAAGCCAATCGGATAGATTTGATAAAATACACTGTTGTAAGCCCACATTGATGTAATAACCTCCAAGTTTAAATTTTGCCCAAGGCAGAACCATATTTTACCTTGGGCAGAACCTCGGAAAATCAAAGATTTTCCTCAGTCGCTACGCTCGCCAAATACATAAGAGAACAACCTTACAAGTAAACTTGCGGTTGTTTTCTTATGTACTTGGTTCTGCCTTCTCCGAATATTTTAACATAAAACGTGTGTTATAGTATATAAAATAAGAAGAAATAAAATTCGCAAAAAAGAGAAAAATTTCCTTGACATGGTAATAATTGCGTAATATAATATAACGGCATGAGAATAGAAGAAGCAGTTTACGCCAATGCCCCGGAGTGGACTGATTCCTATATAAATGAGAACAATTTAACTGAGAATTATTTAGGAGGAAACCCAATGAAAACTTACATGGCTAATCCAAGCAAGATTGAAAGAAAATGGTATGTAGTTGACGCTGAAGGATGCACATTAGGACGTTTGTCAGCTGAAGTAGCAAAAGTTTTAAGAGGAAAAAATAAACCAGAATATACACCACACGTTGACACAGGTGATTATGTTATCGTAATCAACGCTGAGAAAATCGCTGTGACAGGTAAGAAATTAGATCAAAAGATTTACTACAATCACTCTGATTATGTAGGTGGAATGAGAGAAACTACATTAAGAGAAATGATGAACAAGAAACCAGAAAAGGTTATCGAACTCGCTGTTAAAGGCATGCTTCCAAAAGGACCATTAGGAAGAGAAATGTACAAGAAACTTCATGTATACGCTGGAGCAGAGCACGCACATGCAGCTCAAAAACCAGAAGTATTAACATTCTAATTAGGTAAGAGGAGGAAATAATATGTCTAGCGCAAAATTCTACGGAACAGGAAGAAGAAAAAAATCAATCGCAAGAGTATACTTAGTACCTGGAACAGGTAACATTACAATTAATAAAAGAAGCATGGACGAATACTTCGGATTAGAAACATTGAAAGTAGTTGTACGTCAACCATTGGTTGCTACAGAAACTTTAGATAAATTTGATGTATTAGTAAATGTACACGGTGGTGGATACACAGGACAAGCTGGTGCAATCCGTCACGGTATCTCAAGAGCTTTACTTCAAGCTGATGCAGATTACAGACCAGTTCTTAAGAAAGCAGGATTCTTAACACGTGATCCACGTATGAAAGAACGTAAGAAATACGGTCTCAAAGCAGCTCGTAGAGCACCACAGTTTTCAAAGAGATAAAGATTACTGCGAATTGCAGTATATGGAAGAAACCCAGAGTTTTACTCGTGGGTTTCTTTTTATATGCTAAAATTCATTGGAAGAAACAAACATGTCTACTGTAACCTATAATTTGGTATAATAATTTGACGAAATATCGAATTTCTTATAAAATGATAAGAGGATAATACGAGGAGGGAATGATATATGAAAAAGATATGGATTACGGGTGCAGAAGGCCATATTGGTTCTGCATTGGTTGAATTATTAGACTGTACGCAGTATCATCTTTTAACAACAGATATTCATGAAGTAGATATTACGAATTTAAAACAGGTTCAGCAATATATGCGCGTGAATCGTCCGGATGTTGTGATTAACTGTGCAAGTCTTACTGACGTTACATATTGTGAGGAACATCGTGACGAAGCGTATAAGGTAAATGCCATTGGTGTGAGAAATATCGCGTTATCGGCAAATGATGTGAATGCAAAAGTCATTCAAATGTCTACCGATGACGTGTTTGATTTGGAATCAGATGTACCGTATAACGAATTTGATGCTACACATGCGAAAACAATTTACGGCAAGTCAAAAGAGGCGGGAGAGAAGTTTTTAACACAGCTTTCTAACCGTTTTGTTATTATAAGAAGTTCATGGATTTATGGAATAGGAAGAGATTTTGTGGATGAAGTCCTCTGGCATGTAGGCAGAGCAGAGTCAATGCAGGTCCCGAATAATCGTTACGCAGTACCTACAAGTGCGAAGGAATTGGCAAAGGTGATTACATATTTTATTGATAATGATGCGTTTGGTTTGTATCATGTGGTTTGTCAGGGAAGCTGTAGCAGATTTGAATTTGCTCGAGCAATTTTGGAATATTCAGGTAATGCGGGTAAATTGGAACTGCTTCCTGTGGTATCTGAAAATAAGAGACGTCCGGGATATTCTGTTCTGGATAATATGATGATGCGCCTGACTGGCATGGAGGAACCGAAAGACTGGAGAGTGGCATTGAAAGAATATTTAGATGAAACTGGAGGATTACAATAATGTCGGATAATAAAAATAAAAAATCAATGGGGCTCTCGACGAAAATCTTTATTGCATTGATTGTGGGAGCTTTACTTGGTGTGGGCATCCATTACTTCATGCCGGAAGGGTATGTTCGTGATACCATCATTATTGAAGGCGTATTTTATGTTTTGGGACAAGGCTTTATTCGGCTGATGCAAATGCTTGTAGTGCCATTGGTTTTCTGCTCCTTAGTTTGCGGAAGTATGGCAATTGGTGATACGAAGACACTTGGTAAAGTTGGAATCAAAACAGTGCTGTTTTACCTTTTTACCACAGCAATGGCAGTGGCGGTTGCAATCGGAACAGCTTATGTGATTAATCCGGGAATCGGTCTGGATATGGAATCCGTGCAGAAGGCAGAAATGTCTACCACAGCTACACAGACAAGCATGGTAGACACGATTTTGAACATTATTCCGAAAAATCCAATCGAATCCATGGCTAAAGGCGATATGCTTCCGATTATTGTGTTTGCATTGTTTGTCGGAATTATGCTGGCCAAGTTGGGAAGTCGCGCGACCACAGTAGCGAACTTCTTTAGTGAATTTAATGATGTCATGATGGAGATGACAATGGCGATTATGAAGGTGGCACCAATCGGAGTATTCTGCTTAATTGCACGTACATTTGCAAATCTCGGATTTTCCGCATTTTTGCCAATGTTAAAATACATGGGAAGTGTAACAACTGCCCTTGTCATCCAGTGCTTTGTAATTTATCAGGTTTTACTCTTTATATTTACAAGATTAAACCCGCTGAAGTTTATCAAAAAATTTGCACCGGTTATGGGATTTGCATTTTCAACAGCGACATCGAATGCGACCATTCCTATGTCCATTGATACATTGCATAAGAAAATGGGTGTATCAAAGCAGATTTCATCGTTTACCATTCCGTTAGGTGCTACTGTGAACATGGATGGTACTTCGATTATGCAAGGCGTTGCAGTTGTATTTATCGCACAGGTGTATGGTATTAATCTATCACCGGCAGACCTTGCAACAGTAGTGATAACAGCCACATTGGCATCCATTGGTACAGCAGGTGTGCCAAGTGTTGGACTTGTTACGTTGTCAATGGTGCTTGCGTCTGTAGGGCTTCCGATAGAAGGAATTGCACTGATTATGGGAATCGACAGAATCTTGGATATGATGCGTACTGCTGTTAATATTACTGGTGATGCAGTATGTACAACGATTATCGCACATCAAGAAAAAATGTTAAAACGGGATGTGTTTAATCAAGAATAGAAGTAGAAAAGGAGTTCTTTATGATATGAATCATAAGGAACTCCCTTTTTATTGTAGAGTCAGATTTTGTTGGAATTATCTTCGGAAATGTTGTCTTGTCAGTTGCGCAACTTTTCCTGATAACAGGAAGAGTGCAATTAAGTTTGGAATTGCCATCAGCCCGTTGCAGGTTTCTGAAATGCCCCAGATTAATCCGAGGTCTGCAGTAGCACCAATAATAGCAATGCAGGAATACACAACCATGAATGGTTTAATTACTTTTTCGCCAAAGATAAATTCAATACATCTTGCTCCGTATAATCCCCATCCTAGGATGGTTGAGAATGCGAAGCAGCAAAGCGCAATTGCGGTAAATATTGACACCCAATTACCGTATGTAGAAACAAATCCACTAATGGTAAGCTCTGCACCGGCATCCACACCATAGTTAATTGAAACACCGCTGCAGAGGATAGTGAGGGCCGTTAAAGTACAGATAATAATTGTGTCTGCAAACACTTCAAAGATACCGAAAAGTCCTTGTTGAACAGGCTTATCTGTATCCGCACAGGCGTGCGCGATGGAACCCGTACCAAGTCCTGCTTCATTTGAGAAAATACCTCTTGCCACACCACGTTTCATGCTGGTAAAGAAGTAGCCCACTGCACCACCTGTAACAGCAGCAGGATGAAATGCACCTTCGAAGATGGAAAGAAACACTTCTGGGACCGAGTCTATATTTAATACGATAACACCAACGGCGAGAGTGACATACAAAAGAGCCATAAAAGGCACGAGTTTTTCGGTCACTTTACCAATACGCTTGATTCCACCAAGAAGAATTGCCCCAACTAAGATTGCAATAATGATACCAAGAACTAAATTAAAGGTTCCAACGGAGGAAGCCCCTAGAATATTGTAATTCATTAAGGCTGAGTTAATGGCGGTTGTAATTGTATTTACTTGTGTTGCATTTCCGGTTCCGAATACTGCAAATACGCCTAAGAATGCAAATGCGTATGCAAGCCAGTGCCATCTGCGGCTTAGACCATTTTTAATGTAGTACATTGGTCCGCCTACATAATCCCCGTGTTTATTTTTCTCACGATAATGTACAGCCAATGTCACCTCTGCGAATTTGGTGCACATGCCGAGTAGGGCGGAAATCCACATCCAGAATACGGCACCAGGTCCACCGATGGCAATTGCTCCTGCCACACCTGCAATATTTCCGGTTCCAACGGTTGCCGCCAAAGCAGTACACACTGCCTGGAACGGTGTCATTGCACCGGTAGAAGCCTCTGATTTTTTAAAAATACGACCAATGGTCATCCTTAGCGCATATCCGAATTTTCGAATCTGAATAAATCGCGTTTCTACGCTAAGAAACAGACCCACACCAATGATACACGCCATAGCCGGAACACCCCAAATGAAATCGTTAACCACGGCGTTAACTTTTTCTATTAATTGTAACATATGTAAAAACCTTCCTTTTTTATGAAATTATGTAAACAACTTCCTAATAATACCACGTGAATCATATTTTGTGTAGAGAAAACCCACTTTTTTCTAAAATAATAGAACAAAATTTTTCACTAAATAAAAAAAGTGGTTGACTTTAACCCCTATTTACGATATTATAAATAAGTCGTTTGGGGCACTTCATTGTGTTCTGAATGATGGAAAGCCGGCGTGTCGGAATGGCAGACGAGGCAGACTCAAAATCTGTTGTGGGCAACCACGTGCGGGTTCAAGTCCCGCTGCCGGCATATGATAAGATTTAAAAGTGCTTAGAAACGTATGTTTCTAGGCACTTTTTCTTTATGAAATCTGATTTATGGGGCAGAAAAGGGGCAACTACGGTGTGGCAATCGAATTTGGCTTGCTGCACCGTAAAAAAGTAAAGATTTGAAGTTAAAAGTGTCTATCTTTACGGTGTCATATGCAAATAGTGAATCTCGCACCGTAAATATAAAAAAATCAAGTTGGAAGCACCTAGATTTACGGTGCAATATACAAATTGCAAATCTCACACCGTAAAATGCCAAAAAGGCAATAAAAGCAAGGGTACTAGTACCAATAACCAGTATACACATGCATAAATCAAGAAAAACAGAGTGCACTCTAGACAAATTCAGAATCTTCTAGTAAAATATCTTTATATATGAGGAGATGAATCGAAGGGAGAAGGTCAAATGAGTAATCTTACAGAAATCAGATGGCATGGACGCGGTGGTCAGGGTGCCAAGACAGCCGCCCTTTTATTGGCTGACGTTGCATTTCAAACAGGAAAATATGTACAAGGTTTCCCTGAGTACGGCCCGGAGCGTATGGGCGCGCCAATCACAGCATACAATCGTATCAGTGATAAGCAAATTCGCGTACATTCAAATATTTACGACCCACAGTACGTGGTGGTAGTGGATGAGTCACTTTTGGAAACAGTAGACGTGACGAAAGGTCTTAAAAAGGACGGTGCCATTTTAATTAATACACAGCGAACAAAAGAGGAAATTATTCCACATTTAAAAGGATACGAAGGGGAAGTCTATATCATTGATGCTCACAAGGTTTCCATGGCAACAATGGGTAAATATTTCCCGAACACACCACTTCTTGCAGCGATTGTAAAGGTGGCAGGTATCATGGATGAGGAAACATTTTTACAGGAAATGGAAAGCTCATTCAAACACAAATTTGCAAGCAAGCCGGAAGTAATTGATGGTAATATGGCTGCACTTAAAATGGCAATGCAGGAGGTGCAATAATCATGGCAAGTGATGTAAATAAATTAGGCGTAAAAACAAAATGGCAGGATTTGACCGAAGGTATGATTATTGTCGGCTCCGGAACATCTAAGGAGTTCAAGACAGGGGAATGGTCTTCTGTGAAACCTGAGTTTATTGAAGACAAATGTAAACAATGCTTATTATGTGTACCAGTTTGTCCGGATAGCTGTATTCCGGTCAAAGATATGAAACGTGGTGCATTTGATTTGGAACATTGTAAGGGATGTGGTATCTGTGTGAAATCATGCCCATTCGGTGCAATTACGATGGAAGGGGTGAAGTAATATGGGAAAAAGAGAACGTTTATCGGGAAATGAAGCAGTTGCAATCGCGCTCCGTCAAATCAATCCGGACGTATTCCCTGCATTCCCTATCACACCATCTACTGAGATTCCACAGTATTTTGCTTCATTCGTAGCAAATGGACAGGTGGATACCGAATTTATTACCGTAGAGAGTGAACACAGCTCCATGAGTGCGACCATCGGTGCTTCTGCAGCAGGTGCCAGAGCATTGACAGCCACATCCTCATGTGGACTTGCGTACATGTGGGAAGAGTTGTACATAGCAGCATCGAACAGACTTCCACTTGCATTGGCACTGGTAAACCGTGCACTTTCCGGCCCAATTAACATCAACTGTGACCATTCAGACAGTATGGGCGCAAGAGATGCCGGTTGGATTCAGATTTATGCAGAAAATAATCAGGAAGCCTATGACAACATGGTGCAGGCATTCTGCATTTCCGAACACAAGGATGTTCGCCTTCCGATTATGATTTGCCAGGATGGTTTTATTACCAGCCATGCGGTTGAAAACATTGAGTTATTAGATGACAGTGAAGTGAAAAGTTTTGTTGGTGAATATGAACCGGAGAATTATTTGCTTAATCCAAAACAGCCTATGGCGGTTGGACCATATGCGATTACCGATTATTATATGGAAGCAAAACGCAATCAGGCAGAAGGTATGAAAAATGCCGTTGCAGTCGTAAAAGACGTAGCAAATGAATTTGCTAAAATCTCAGGCAGAGAATATGGCCTGTTTGAAGAATATTGCATGGAAGATGCAGAGAGAGCAGTTGTGATCATCGGTTCTGCAGCAGGAACAACCAAGGATGCTATCGATGCTCTCCGTGCGAAAGGCGAAAAGGTTGGTCTTATCAAGATTCGTTTGTATCGTCCATTCCCTGCAGATGAGCTTGCAGAGGCCCTTAAAAATGTAAATGCAGTGGCAATCATGGACAGAGCTGAAGGATATTCGAACCATGGCGGCCCACTTGGTGCAGATGTAATGTCAGCATTGTATCGTGCACGTTCCGAGGCTTTGGCTGTGAATTACATTTACGGTCTTGGCGGACGTGACGTGCGCGTAGAAGATATGGAAAGCGTATTTGACGCATTGAAACAAATTGTAGAAGATGGCGATGCAGGTGAAACTTATCGTTATCTGGGAATCAGAGAGTAAGGAGGAAGACGACATGGCATATAATTTCAAAGAGACAATGAATAA
>JAZSDK010000042.1:0-3931 GCA_045531155.1 Faecalimonas sp.
GACGCATCGTTTATCTACGAAAAACTTGTTATTTCATGCACTCTACGCATCGTTTACTATCCTTTTAGTTCAACAAATTGGAATCTTTATCATGTAAAATATCCTCTGTCTTTGTATCTATAATCTCATGCAAAAATTCAATTTTTCGCATTCATTTTTGCTATGTATAGGAATACCTCCCTCATATTCAAAATCGCCCGATTCATCTATAAAAACACTAAGTATTTTTTCCTTCATATAACTTCTATTTGTCAATCTTCACTTTTTCGGCAATAATCATATCCATACAATGTTTATGAGGAATGCCACCACTATTGCAATCAAAAATCACTTCTTCAGACGAATGAAACATCCAATCATGATAATATTTCATTAGTTCACCAGAATACCAAGAATCTGCTGACAATTCCTTCTCTTCGCTATCCGGAGCCATTTCTATAAAAGGCTTTTTTACAAAAACATTAAGTGCATGCACCCCGCCGTTCAAAGTATGCGCTTTTATGTTTTGTATCAGTCTTTCCCTATGTTTCAGCGACAGATAATGCAATGTTCCACTCGAAAAAATGATATCATACTCTTCATCTAACTCATATTCATTTATGTCTGCTTTAAAAAAATTAACTTCCACATAGTTTTGCCTTGCTAATTCTTTTGCCTTTTCCAATCCGTTTTCCGATGCATCAAAGGCAGATACGACGTATCCATTTTTGGCTAAGAAAACAGCATCCTTTCCTTCCCCGCATCCCATGTCGAGAACTTTGTATGGTCTAATTGGCGGCTTTAGCTTCATAATTTCATAACACATTTCATTGGGTACGATCCCCCAATAAAATTCTTCCCCTTCATATTTTTTCTCATAGTCTGTAATAGAGGATTGCTTATATCCAACAAGCGTATCTACCGACGTTTCAAGAAAAAATGCAAGTTGTGGCAATAATAATGTGTCCGGTACCGTCGCTCCATTTTCCCATTTCGAAACTGCTTGAAATGATACATTTAGCTGTTCTGCCAATTTTTGTTGTGTCATACCAAGTTCTTTTCTTTTGCTAGCAATAAAATTTCCAATATTATGATACATAGTACATACCCCTTCGTTTTCTGTTTTCTGCTAACATCATAATTATTATATATTAATTTCTCAATAACCCCTTTGGCGAAATACTAATGCAAATTCAACTTCGGGTTGAACTTTTATAAATACAATAATTGAAATTTCTGCATGCCTTCAACCCTTCACAAAGCTGGATTCTATCTCTCCAGAGCAATATCTATTTTGTACTCGTCATCAATGAGTATATAATTCACTTTATGTGCAATCGCAAGTTCCAAGACCTGCCTATTATCTTCTAATACCGTTTCCAAATTACAATCATCATCTATGCGATTTTCAATTACACTTGCATAGCCTTTAATATCGGCAAAACGATTTCTTATATATTCCTCACTCATTACAAGACAATAATATCTAATATTATCAAGATATTCCTGTTCAAAGTCCTTTTTCCAATCAAAGGGAATGTAACAGCCTTCAACAATCAAATTCTGTTTATTCTCTATCGCAGTTTTAACCATTTCACGAACAATCTCCCACAGGTATGCTGTTAAATCCAAATCATCACTTGTTGGAGTGAGTTTTGTATTACCACTTCGTATCAATCCCATTTTCAAATGATCGATTGAAAGATATGGATATTTATATTTTTCGAGCAATTTCTGTGCCAATACCGTTTTACCTGTATGTGATGCTCCTGCTATCAAAACAATCATTCTCTAACCTCTTTGTCACTCTGCAAAACTGAATTTTGTTAATATTTATTTCCGTACAGAATTCTTGCTTTTTCTGTATATTGCTTTATCATTTCCGTTTTCGCATTTGTATAACCATCTCTGTTATGCTCGTATTTCTTCCATAACTTCAATTTCAATTCTTCGTATTCCTTTGCAACATCCGGATGCTCCATAAGATAATCTCTAAAATACAATTCATTGTTATCTCCTACATATCTTAAATGCAAATGAAATACTCGCTCGGCAAAACCATTCTCTGTATATCCCTTATTAAAAGACAAACGATTCTCGGTCTGTGACATACAACTATAGCCACTGTTAATAATCAAATCCTTATATTCCGGTAAACGGCTTTCCTTTGGAGCTTCTACCAAAATATCAATGATTGGTTTTGCCCATATAGAAGAAACTGCCGTACTTCCAATATGACTTATTCTTTCCGCTGAGGAAAGGGCATTTTTCAATAACCTTTCTTCCTCAGAATACCATTTTTGCCAACAAGATTGATGCTCTGTTAATATATAGGGAATAACTGCCACAGTTCTTCCAAAGTCATTTCTGACAATTTCTTGCCCATCACACCACCTACAATTTCAAGATTTCACGTTCTGTTCAAGTTCTCGATAACCAGGAATTTATTTAATCCACCATTCCGGCGTAATCTCACCGAGTTTTATCGTTTTGCCCGTGGAATAATCAAGCATAATTTCTATATCATAATAATTTCCTGCCATAAGTTGGACCATAAGTTCTCGACAAGCACCACAAGGGGCACCGGTATATATCTTCCCTGATTTTGAAAGAACTGCGGCAGATACCTCTCCACAGGTGACATATTCCGAAATTCTCCGCTCATTCAACACGGCCTTTGCAGCTTCATACATTTCATACCAAATCTTTTCCATAAGCAATCACCTCGACAAATTCAAGCTTTCGTAATTTCTCACACCCAGAATTATATCATATCAACTAGGACATTTCATTAACATAACAAATAGCATCATTTTAATCGCGCGGAAGAAACTATAGTATGAATTGACTTACAACTCTATTTTCAAACATATTCCGAAAAAGCATATATGCCTGGTCTGCAAATCCGTTTTGTAACAGTGTGAGTATCGCAGAAAATGTTTGTAAATTTCTATTTGCTAACATTTGCAAAACTTTACATTTTTACTTGTTATCTTTAAGTTCATCTCCATTCTCTGCTTCAAGCCGATTGCTGTAGGATTCTAATTCCTCCAAAACAAACAAATACATAGCATTAGATAATTCGAATCCCCTTTTCCATCTTTATACTCCGTATTTATTCAAAAATCACCCACAATTAAGCATATAATACAAAAAGAGAAATCCCACCAACCAACTGCAGAATTTCTCCCTTTAAAGCATATTCAATCTTCATAGTGCCCTTTGCATGACGCTATAATAACAGATCCATCTTTTTCTTTATAAACGATTCGATTCACATCATCAATTCGTCTGCTCCACCAACCGCTCAGACTATTTTTCAGCGGCTCCGGCTTCCCGATGCCACCATAACATTCCCTTTGTATATCTTTAATAAGCATATTAATTCGTTTTAAGGTCTTTTTGTCTTGGGTTTGCCATTCAAGGTATTCTTCCCAAGCTCGCTCATCCCAGAGTACCTTCATACATTAGTCCTCAATCAATTCGTGCTCAGCAAGAACCGCTTTTCCAGATTCAATATCTTCTACTACCTTTTTCAAATATGCCATATTACTTTCAGAGTAAAATGGATCTACTGATACATCAAAAGGAATTCTTCTTTCTCTCGTCATCTTTTTTGCAAATATAGTAAACGCTGTTGTCATACTTAAACCTAAATCTTTACATGTTTCTTCCATACTTTTCTTTAATTCTTCATCCATACGGAAATTAATCATTGCCTGTGCCATAATCATCACTCCTTTTCTGTAATTCTATCCTAACATATAGCAACTTTATTGTAAAGCATTTGTCATACTTTTGCTTTACAATTATTATATTCAAATTATTCTTATCTATTCACAGCAATAAAAAAGAAAGAGCAAGTGCTCATCATAACTCATATGCTTCCTTCGGTGTAATCTCCTCATCTTTATGCCATGAAATAATATTGTGAGCATACATTCTCCCGGAG
>JAZSDK010000048.1:0-14434 GCA_045531155.1 Faecalimonas sp.
CATCGTAGTTCATCTGAACAATCTTATCACCCTTCTTGCCGTAGGTGTCCCTTGCAGCCTTCTTCATTAATTCCATGGCTTCACCTTCCGGAATGATATTAGCAAGCTTAAAGAATGCAGATTGCAAAATAGTGTTGATTCGTCCGCCAAGTCCGATTTCTTTTCCTATCTTGAAACCATCAATTGTGTAGAACTTAATGTTGTGATTTGCAATAAATGCTTTCACCTGCCCCGGTAAATTCTTTTCTAAGCCTTCCATATCCCATGCGCAGTTCAAAAGGAAGGTTCCACCATCAACCAATTCCTGAACCATATTATATTTGTTCATATATGATGGATTATGGCATGCCACGAAGTCCGCCTTCGTAATTAAATAAGTCGACTTAATCGGCTTTTTACCAAAACGCAAATGGGACATGGTGACACCGCCGGATTTCTTTGAATCATAATCAAAGTAGGCTTGTGCATACATATCTGTATTGTCACCGATAATCTTAATTGAGTTTTTATTGGCACCTACTGTTCCGTCTGCACCAAGACCCCAGAATTTACAGTTGATTGTACCTTCCGGTGTGGTCACTAATGGTGCGCCAACCTCCAATGACAAATTGGTCACATCATCCACAATACCAATCGTAAATCTCTGCTTGGTAGTATTTTCATAAACTGCAACAATCTGTGCAGGAGTTGTATCCTTGGAACTCAAACCATAACGGCCACCAAATATTGGCACTGCATCAAACTTCGTTCCTTTTAATGCTGTCACAACATCCAGATATAATGGTTCCCCAAGGGCGCCAGGTTCTTTCGTTCTGTCTAATACCGAAATTTGTTTCACTGTTTTCGGAATGGCTTCTAACAACGCTTCTGCTGAAAATGGTCTGTAAAGACGAACTTTAACAACACCCACTTTTTTCCCTGCTGCCATTAAATAGTTGATTGTTTCCTCAATCGTTTCACAAACAGAACCCATTGCAATGATCACGTGTTCTGCATCTTTCGCTCCATAGTAATTAAATAATTTATAGTTTGTTCCGATTTTCTCATTTACCTTATCCATGTATCCCTGTACAATCGCAGGCATCGCTTCATAGTATGGATTGCATGCCTCTCTTGCCTGGAAGAAAATATCCGGATTCTGTGCCGAACCTCTTTCGCAAGGATGATTTGGATTTAAAGCATTTTTTCTAAATGCGGTAATCGCATCCATATCTGCCATATCTTTTAGCTCCTCATAATCCCATGTCTCAATTTTTTGAATTTCATGAGAGGTACGGAATCCATCAAAGAAATTGATAAATGGCAGTCTTCCTTTGATTGCAGATAGATGTGCAACCGGTGTCAAGTCCATAACTTCCTGAACACTGGACTCGCAAAGCATAGCTGCCCCTGTCTGCCTGCAGGCATAAATGTCCGAATGGTCACCAAAAATGGATAATGCATGACTTGCAATCGCACGTGCTGATACATTAAATACACCCGGTAATTGTTCACCGGCAATTTTATATAAGTTTGGAATCATAAGTAACAGACCTTGGGATGCTGTATAAGTAGTGGTCAATGCACCTGCTGCCAAGGAACCGTGTACTGTTCCGGCTGCTCCTGCTTCCGATTGCATCTCAGTAACCTGAACTTCCTGTCCAAATATATTTTTTCTTCCTTGTGTAGCCCATTCATCTGTCGCTTCGGCCATAACAGAAGATGGAGTAATTGGATAAATCGCTGCAACATCTGTATATGCATAGGATGCATGTGCCGCTGCGTGATTTCCGTCCATGGTTTTCATTTTTCTAGCCATTGTTTCATCTCCTTTATCATATTTTTCTCATGCTTCTATTATATATGTTTTTCTTAATAAAATCTATAAGAACTTCTAATGTAATTGTAACCACATTTAACAAATTTTAGTGTTGATTTATTTGAATGATTATGTTTGCGAAATGGCAGGCGTGGAAAATTTATTTTACTGCAAGTTAATAATGTTTTGAATTTCACACCGTAGTAAAAATAGGCACATATAAGATTCTACGGTGTCATAATGATATTTTGCCCTTCACACCGTATAATAAAATTAATAGATACAGCATTTACGGTTCTGAAATAAGATTTTGTTCTCGACACCGTAGTCCCCAAATTGAACCGTAATATACAAAAACAGCCAAATAATATTACGGTATAAATAGTTGAATTTGCAATTTGCACCGTAAATCAACGCAATCCTTCAAAATACAGGTTCCTGTTTTTAAACAATAAATTTTTGCATGCAATTTCTTTTATTATCATATGTATTTATGATATAATAATTCATATTCAAACTACGGAGGGATACATATGACACCAAAACAGCAAGCATATAAAGCCTTAGGCAATACAATGATTAAGAATTTCAAGAAACGGAACATCGAGGCCTTCTACTGCGAAGACAGCGCTTCTGCAGTGGCACTTGCCATGGAGTTAATGAAGGATGGCGGAACGGTTGGAAAAGGTGGTACGGAAACAGTAAAAGAGGTGGGACTTTTAGAAGCTGTAAAATCTGCTGAGCATTTAACTTTTATTGACAGAGAAACAGCCAACACTCCAGAAGAAAAGAAAGAAATCTATATCAAAACCATGCAGTGTGATTATTTCTTGACAAGTTCGAATGCAATCACCGTGGATGGAGAACTTGTAAATATTGATGGCAATGGAAATCGAGTTGCATGCCTTATCTACGGACCAGAAAAAGTAATTGTTATTGCTGGCATGAACAAAGTCGTTGAAGATGTAGATTCCGGCATTGCCCGTATTGGCAATTTTGCAGCACCTGCAAATGCAGCAAGAATCGGAACTCGTACTCCATGTGCTACACTGGGACACTGCGGAGACTGTCAGTCAAAAGATTGCATGTGCTGCCAGATTGTAGTAACAAGACACTCTAGACACGACGGAAGAATGAAGGTCATTCTCGTTGGTGAGGAACTAGGCTTCTAAAAAATTGTTGTTGCAACATATATTGGGACAAAATCAAAGAAGGATATCCGAATTACATTCTCGGATATCCTTTTCTTATAGTCTTATTCTTCTGTTCCTTTTTCCTCTTCTACAAGCGCAATTGCAAGCTCATCAAGCTGCTTTTGTTCTACTCTTGTAGGTGCCTCTGTCATCAGACAAGAAGCATCTTTTACTTTCGGGAAGGCAATTACATCACGAATGCTGTCCTCTTTTGCCATAAGCATAATGAGACGGTCTAATCCGTAAGCAAGTCCTGCGTGTGGTGGTACACCATACTTAAACGCGTTCAATAAGAAACCAAACTGGGTCTGTGCCTGCTCCGGTGTAAAGCCAAGCATTTCAAACATTCTGTTTTGAATGTTTCTGTCAAAGATACGTACGCTTCCGCCACCAAGTTCTGTACCGTTGAGTACAATATCGTAAGCCTTAGCCCGAACCTTTCCTGGGTCTGTGTCAAGAAGCGGCAAATCTTCATCCATTGGCATTGTAAATGGATGATGCATTGCCTGGTAACGTTCTTGTTCATCATTCCACTCAAGCAATGGGAACTCTGTTACCCATAAGAACTTGTATTCACCCTTATCTAAGATTTCCAATTGACGAGCGATTTCAAGACGCAAGTTGCCAAGTACATCCCAAACCACTTTGTTCTTATCAGCTGCAAATAATAACAAGTCTCCATTTTCACCGTCCATGGCTTTTACAAGTGCTGCCATTTCCTCTTCTGTCATGAATTTCGCAAAAGAAGATTTTACAGTGCCGTCGTTTTGAATTGCAATGTATGCAAGACCTTTTGCGCCGTAATCCTTTGCAAAATCAACCAATTTATCAATTTTCTTACGTGGCATTTCCCCTTGGCCTTTGGCGTTGATACCGCGAACACTTCCGCCATTTTCCAAAGCACCTTTAAATACAACGAATTCAGAATTTTTTACAACCTCAGATACATCTACCAATTCCATACCGAAACGAACATCCGGCTTGTCAGAACCAAAACGATCCATTGCTTCCTGCCATGTCATTCTCTGGATTGGAAGTGGAACTTCCACACCTAAGATTTCTTTAAAGATTTTTGCTAACAATCTTTCGTTTACATCGATAACATCATCCACGTCCACAAAGGATAATTCCATATCGATTTGTGTGAATTCCGGCTGACGATCTGCACGCAAGTCTTCATCACGGAAACATTTTGCGATTTGGAAGTAACGGTCATAACCGGAACACATTAGTAGCTGTTTAAACAACTGTGGTGACTGTGGAAGTGCATAAAAACTTCCTTGGTGTACACGGCTTGGTACTAGGTAGTCTCTTGCACCTTCCGGTGTACTTCCAACCAAAATCGGTGTTTCGATTTCTAAGAAGCCTTCTTCATCAAGGAACTGACGAGTAAGTGTTGCCACCTTACTTCTCATAATCAAGTTCTTTTGTAAATCCGGTCTTCTAAGATCTAAATAACGATATTTTAATCTTAATTCTTCTTTTGTCTTGCTGTTTTCCTCAATTGGGAATGGAGGTGTCTCAGCTTCTGATAAAATACGAAGTTCTTTTACACGAATTTCGATTTCACCTGTTGCAAGATTTTCATTTACTGCACCGGAACGCGCTTCAACAACACCCACTGCTGCGATAACAAATTCGCTACGAAGTCTTCCTGCTTTTTCAAAATCTTCCTCGCTCACATCACCATTTTCAAAAATGAGCTGAAGGATACCGGAACGGTCACGTAAATCTACGAACACGATTCCACCTTTGTTACGGTTCTTTTGTACCCAACCCATAACAGTAACTATTTCACCGATGTTTGCTTTGTTTAACTCTGCACATCTATGGCTTCTTTTCAAGCCTCTCATTGATTCTGCCATTTGTTTTTCCTCTTTCTTTTATTTTGTTACTGTTCAGAGCCAAGCAAAATTTTATAAAACAGACGTAAAATGTACACATTTTAAAGGTTGTTTTTAAAATTTTATTTGGCGGATACGCCACACCGCGAAAACACAACGTGTTTTCAAGGTTGGCTCTGAATAGTTAGAATATTTTTTCTTGGTAAATTTCTTGAATATCGGCGTAACCTTCTTCAATCAACTGTTCCTTCTGGAACTTCTTGTTCTTCTTCATGTTTACAATCAGAACCTGCTTTCCGTTTTCACGGTCTGCCTTTGCCACCTCTAGCACTTTTAAAATACCTTCCTGAGGCATATTTTTTTCAATCAAATATGCTTTCTTCTCTTTCTTATTCCCTGGTTCATAACCATTTTCCAAAAGAAGCATTGCAATACGCTCAAATCCAATGGAAAATCCACATGCCGGTGTGTCCTGTCCAGTAAACTTACCAATCATCTTGTCGTAGCGTCCGCCACCTGCAACCGAACCACCAAATTCATCCATGCGAATTTCAAAAATGGTTCCGGTGTAGTAAGACTGTCCACGTACTAAAGTCGGATCAAACTTCACTTTAAATTCTGCCTCTTTTGCGCTTTCCACACTGGAAATAATCATTTCCATACCATCTGCGATTGCAGGACTTAAATATCCATCTAATTTCTCTTTGCAGAAGCGAATACCTTCGATATCTCCGGTAATCTCATCAAACAGAGTAAGATAAGTATCTACATTTTCCTGTGTATAGCCACCGAGTTCATTTAACTCATTTGCAACACCTTCCGCACCAATCTTGTCCATTTTATCAAGAATGATAAATACTTCATCATAATCTTCTTCGCGGAAACCGCTGTATGCAGCCATTGCCTTTAAAATATTTCTGTCATTGATGCACACTGTAAAGTTCTTAAACCCTAATTTCCCAAGCATTGCTGTGGTTGCAAGGATAAGCTCAATCTCTGCCAGATTACTTGCTTCACCAAGAATGTCAATATCACACTGTACGAACTGACGGAAACGTCCTCTTTGCGGACGGTCTGCTCTCCACACATTTCCTATCTGCATTGCTTTAAATGGTGATGGAAGTTCATTTGCATGATTTGCATAATATCTTGCAAGCGGAACGGTAAGATCGTATCTGAGACCACCATCTACCAAATCTGCTTCTTCCTTAGCTTCTTCTAATTTCAGTTTTTCTCCACGCTTTAAAATCTTAAAGATTAATTTTTCATTGTCGCCACCTTGCTTACTGCAAAGGTTTTCAATATGCTCCACGCACGGGGTTTCCATAGATGTGAATCCAAATGTTTTATATGTGTCTTTAATCATCTGAATTACATAATCACGAATTTCCATCTCTTTTGGAAGCATGTCCTTCATACCGGTAACCGGTTTTTTCTTTAATGCCATAAAAGTTCTCCCTTTCGCTCTATCATCTCGTCAATTCGACTGATATACTGCCGAATATCCCTCACATTTTCTGCTCGTACAATCTTTTTTGGATTGCCGGTCTTTGGGTCTATTATTACTTTATCATCCGGAATCACAACCTTCGTGGAAGCACCTGCTCCTACTGCAATAATTGATTGTTTTTCCTCCATAATAAGTATATTGTATATTCCGGCTTTGTCAACCTTTGCATAGCCAACATTTTCAAAATTTCCGGCAATATTTTTCTGCCTATACAGATAATAAGGCTCCAAATTCATCTGTTTTGCGTAATTACTAGCAAGTTCAATCATCTGAGACAATGTATGTGCTGTTTCTGCCTCGCCGTCTTCCATCACTTGTCTCTGCACCTGTTGTTGTGCCAACTCTTGCGCATTTTTTAATTTTCGCTCCTGCGTCATTCGGGATGCGCGCTTCATTGCCAAGGCATGAACGGTTAAGCTGTCCGGTGCCATTTCCATGATTTGCTCCAAGGTATCCTTCATATCCTCTACTGTTTCTTCCGGCAAACCTGCAATCAAATCCATGTTGATATTGTCAAATCCAATTTCTCTCGCCATTGCATACACGCGCCTAATATCCTCTACGGTATGCTTCCTTCCGATAATATCTAATGTCTTCTGTTGCATGGTCTGCGGGTTAATGGAAATTCTGCCAATGTGGTGTGACTTTAACACTTCTAACTTCTCTCGTGTAATGCTGTCAGGTCTTCCGGCCTCTACGGTAATTTCCTTCAAATCTGCATACGAGAAATGTATTTCCAAATGGGTGAGCAATCTGTCTAATTGCTCTGGCTCTAAGGTGGTCGGTGTACCACCACCTATATAAATGGTATTTAACTTTTTATTTTGTGATTTCTCTGCTATAAATGTTAGTTCCTTGCAAACTGCATCTAAATATTCGTCTACATATTCTTTCCACTCTGCTATCGGATAAGATGTAAAGGAACAGTAGGAACAGGTTGTAGGGCAAAACGGAATACCAACGTATAGACTATATCCGTCTTTATAGTCTAGTTGTTCCAAAAGTTCTTTTTCTTTTTTTGCTACCGCTAGACCTAAATGTGCCTTTTCATCAGTTACACGATAATTCTCCTGCATCCATGTCATAACTTCCTCGTCTGTCATGCCACTTTCAATTAGATTCATCATCGGTTTTGTTGGACGAACCCCTGTCATAATTCCCCAAGCAAGTTCTTGCCTCGTCGCTTCTGATAACCAGGCATAAACTTTTAGATTGACATAACGCTTTCTTAATTTGCGGTCTTTTATGTCAGACAATTCATTTTCATTTATTTGAAGTGTTCTGTGTGTAAATGCTAGTGTGTCATATTCATTTCCACATGCACTTGACTGAATGAATTTGTCATCATCTGTTATTGTAATTAACACAGCTTGCATGGATTCTCTATCTACTTTTTGCTCTATCTCTACTCCCGGACAAAATGCCTTGCTAATATGGTACATATCATAGGCAAACATCTCGTCGTTCACTTGAATTTTTATCATTTTAAACCTCATTTAACGTACAAAAGGATTGTACATTTTCTCATCTGCAATGCATGTCACATCATTATGCCCCGGATATACCATCACATCATCCGGCAGACAGAATAATTTTTCCTTAATGGAACGCACCAGGGTAGACATACTTCCGGTTGGAAAATCACTTCTCCCAACACTTTGATAAAACAAGGTGTCCCCACTGATTAAAACTCCTTCTGCTTCCTCATAATAGCAGCACCCTCCAGCCGTATGCCCAGGTGTATGAATCACCTGAAACTGAAAGCCTGCAAGTTCTAAGATTTGCGCATCCTGCAAGCAGCTTGCCTTGTTATAAGAATAACTAGTTCCAAACACACCTGACAAATTCAGCCTAGGGTCTTCTAAGATTTGCTTTTCTTCTTCATGCAAATATACCGGAATATCAAACTCCTTCACGAAACCGTCAATTCCCATGACATGGTCAAAATGTGCATGAGTCAAAAGAATTGCTTTCGGAGTATAACCGTTTGATTTCATATGACTTACCAGATAATCCGGACAGGCGGCAGGGTCTACAATAACCAATTCCTTTGTGTCTTCATTTATTAATAAATAACAATTGGTTCCCATGGAACCTAGTACATATTTTTCTATTTTCATGACATTTTTCCTTGTTTAATTTTTCTATAATATATGTCGATATTATACCCCATTTTGATGTGGCGCACAATAAAAATAAGGGCCCTGCATATTCGAAAAATTGCATAGCCCCCTAAAACTCTATCCCGTTGTACGTTCAATATCAATTACACCTGATATCTGACGAAGTTTCTCAATAACATGATTGAGTTCGTCACGTCCGCTTACCACAAAACTGATATCAAAGGTAACTACATCCTGCTTGCTCGTATGTGTATTAATCGAACTGATATCAATCTTATTTTCTGTATACACTTTGGAAACTTCCATGAGCAGACCTTGACGGTTATTTGCGTATATTTTAATGCCACACAAATATTGTCCGCGTTCCTCGGTAATACTTGCTTCCCATTCTGCATCAATCAATCGGATGCGTTCTGACTCTGAAAGATTTAATATATTGATACAGTCTGTTCTATGAATCGACATCCCACGTCCACGTGTCACGAAACCAACAATCTCATCACCCGGTACCGGATTACAGCAGCGTGAAAATCGAACTGCCATATCGTCAATACCTTTTACTACGATACCACTCTTTGACTTGGCAACATGTGCCTTATTTTTCGTAGCTTCATTGACACGCTCGATGATGCTCTCATCGGTAATGACCTCCTTGTGGTCTTTGGTGTATTCCTCTAGTAATCGGTTAATAACCTGACCTTCTTTTAATCCTCCATGACCAACCGTTGCAAGAATACCATCCCACTCTTTAAAGCCATACTTTACCTGTACAACCTGCATATATTTCGGCTTCGTCAAATCACTATATACAAGCGCCTTGGTCTTGCAATATTGCTGCAGAAGTTCTTTTCCACGTATGATATTCTCTTCTTTAAATTCTTTTTTAAACCACTGATTAATCTTGTTGCGCGCCTGAGTACTCTTAACAATGTTTAACCAGTCCCGGCTAGGTCCCTTGGAATTCTGAGATGTCAGAATTTCAATTCTGTCACCATTTTGAATCTGGTAGTCGATATTTACTAATTTACCATTTACACGGGCACCCACCATCTTATTTCCAACTGCACTGTGAATCGAATATGCAAAATCTACCGGCGTAGAGCCATTTGGCAAGTTCTTTACATCTCCATTCGGTGTAAAGCAATATACATCTTCTGCAAATAAATCCAAACCACCCTTGAGAAGACTTAAGAATTCACGATTATCCGTATCCTGTTGCCATTCCAAAATCTGTCGAAGCCAAGAAAGCTTTTCTTCTTCCTGTGCCTCCACATTCTTTTGGCCATCATTAGACTCTTTATATTTCCAATGTGCCGCGATACCATACTCTGCCGTCTTATGCATCTCTACAGTACGAATCTGAATCTCAAATGGTTGACCCGCTGTACTCATAAGTGTGGTATGCAAGGACTGATACATATTCGGCTTTGGCATTGCGATATAATCCTTGAAACGTCCTGGAATCGGCGTGTACATTTCATGAATGACACCAAGTGCCGCATAGCAATCCTTCACCGAGTCCACGATAATACGAACGGCGAACAAATCATAAATCTGGTCAACTGTCTTATCCTGATTGACCATCTTTTTATAAATACTAAAGAAATGCTTTACTCGGCCTTTTACCTCAGCCTTAATGTGCGCATCCTCCATATGCTTAGATACTTCTTCAACAATCTGTGCCACAAACAGTTCTCGTTCAGTTGCTCTTGCATTAATCTGGTTCACCAAATCATCGAACACTTCCGGTTTGGTATATTTGAGCGCGAGGTCGTCTAACTCCGTCTTTAGTTTGGAAATACCCAAACGCTGTGCAAGCGGCGCATAAATATCCAATGTTTCCTTCGCTTTTTCTACTTGCTTTTCCGGACGCATAAACTGCAAGGTTCTCATGTTATGTAAACGGTCTGCCAGTTTAATCAGAATAACTCGAATATCCTTTGCCATGGCAAGAAACATCTTTCGAAGATTTTCTGCCTGTACTTCTAATTTATCTGAAGAATAGGATAATTGTCCTAATTTTGTTACGCCATCCACAAGAAGCGCAACCTCTTTACCAAAGGTTTCTGTAATCTCTTTCTCTGTCATAACGGTATCTTCCACAACATCATGCAAAATACCGGCAATGATTGTCTCCTTATCCAACTCCAAATCAGCAAGAATAATACCCACCCACAACGGATGAATAATATACGGCTCGCCAGATTTTCTACATTGTCCTTCATGGGCATGATAAGCGATATCAAACGCTTTCTCAATCATAGAGATATCGTCAGACGGATGATATTTGCGAACTCGTCTTATTAATTTGTCATATAATTCCTTTGGGTCTTGATAGTCCTCTATCGCTTTTACCGCATGTCCATCTACAATTTCAAGACCACTATATGGATTTTCCAAAATTTTTTTGTCAGACATCTATATGCCCCCTCTGATGACTTATTTTCCCGGATAAGCAATCACTGTTTCTACATCATATCCTTCTAATTTCTTTCTTCCTTCAAGGCCTTCTAATTCCATCAAGAATACCGTCTTTACAACTTCTCCGCCTAAGCGTTCTACCAACTTGATAATCGCTTCGATGGTTCCGCCTGTTGCCATTAAATCATCAATGATGACTACCTTCTGTCCAGGTTTAATAGAATCCTTGTGCATTTCAATCACAGCACTTCCGTATTCTAAATCATATTCAATCTCAACTGTCTCGCATGGAAGTTTTCCCTTTTTACGAACAGGTATAAATGCTTTATTTAAGTTATATGCAATCGGAACACCAAAGATAAAACCAAGCGACTCCGGACCTACAACCACATCAAAGTCTACATCTTTTAGTTTCTCCTGCATCAGGTCGATTGCCAAATGCAAGCCGTCTGCATCTTCCAAAATGCTGGTCACATCTCTAAATATAATTCCTTCTTCTGGAAAATCAGGTATACTTCTTACATATTCCTCAATAGATTTTTTCATATTCGTCACTCCTGAATTAAAAAATATACGATATTATATCATTTTCTTGTCGATTTTTCAAACTTTTTTCATACTGTTACCGAAAAGATTGCACCACAATTTGAATATTCTTTCTTCCTTGATATTCATTTATGGTTGGATAATAGGTAAATGCTGCTTTTTGACCTTTTCTCTCTTCATAATATGCAAGAAAAGAGGTAGTGTCACCAAAATACGTGGCATCCATCAATCTTCCACTATTATCCTTCACACGCATTTTCAATACATTCTGATTCTTGCCTAAAACCTGTGTGCTTATAATCTCCAAATCCTTTTCTACAAAAATTGGTTTGGTGTTCCCCTTACCAAATGGTTCTAATAATTCCAGCTGTTCAATAAGTTCTTCGCTGACATAAGCAAATGGAAGCTGCATATCTATTGAAATTTTCGGTGTCAAATCATCCTCTGATAGATGTGCATTTTGATTCAAAGTTCTGCGCAATTCTTCCAGATTATGCTTCTCTAATGACAATCCCGCTGCCAACTTATGCCCACCAAATCTTGTTAGTAAGTGTTTACATTTATTTAACTCCTCATACATATGATAAGTTTCTATGGAACGTCCGGAACCTTTGATTCCATCTTCTGCCTTTGTCAAAATAAAGGTCGGTTTATAAAAACGCTCACGAATCCTTCCGGCCACAATTCCTGCCAAGCTTTCATGACAATCCGGCAGATAAATTACTAATACATTATCTTTTTGCAAATCTGACTCTTCCACTTGTCTGATTGCTTCTTCTACCGCAATGGCTGTCATATCCTTTCGGTTGTCGTTGAGCGCCTTTAAATCGCCTGCTAGGATATCTGCTTCTTTCTTATTCTTTGCGCGCAAAAGCTCCAGTGCCCTTTTCGCTGTATCCAATCGACCACTGGCATTCAAACATGGGCCAATCACAAATCCGATGTGGTATGCACTCAGTCTTTGCACATCTACTTTAGTGCACTCAAGCAGAGCCCTCAGTCCCAAGTTCTTCGTGCATTTTAACATTTCCAATCCTTGTTTTACAAAGATGCGGTTTTCTCCAACAAGATCCATTACATCACCAACTGTTGCAATGGCAACGTTTTCCATCAGGTAATCTACATCTTCCACATCTCTGCCCATGGTTTCAAACAATGCTTCAACCACCTTATAAGCGACTGCTGCACCGCATAGTTCTTTAAAGGGATAAATACAATCCTCCTGTTTTGGGTCGATTACTGCATCTGCGGGTGGTAGGACATATCTTTTTTCATCCCCTACTTCTTCGTATGGCACTTCATGGTGGTCGGTTACAATAATCGTCATACCCAGGCGCTTTCCATAGGCAATCTCCTCATATGCTGCAATTCCATTGTCACAGGTTATAATTGTATCCACATTTTCTTCATAGGCATGGTCAATCAGACTCTTGTTTAATCCATAACCATCCTTCATTCTGTCCGGAATATCAATATCCACATCTGCTCCAAGCGCACGTAGTCCTTCTAACAATATATAGGTGGCGTTGATACCATCAATATCGTAATCCCCAATCACCCGAATTTTTCTACCCTCATGAATCTTCTCAAGTAAAATATCAACTGCCCTATCCATGTCTTTCATTAGCATGCCATCGTGCAAATCCCCGATTGTCCCATTGAGATAAAAATCAATATTCTCATCACCAATGATATCTCGGTTACGAATTAACCTTGCAAGAACCGGGTGAATATGAAATTTCTCTGAAATTTTCTGAAAATCTGCGCCCTTGCGCAAAATAACCCATTTTTCCATAAGTACCTCTATTGCATTATACATTTGTCATAAAAATAAGGATAGAAGTAAATGCTTCTTCTATCCCTTTTATTATGACGTTGATTTCGCTATCTGTAAAGTTTTTTTGTCTAAAATTACGCCAGCATTCCTCCTAAAGTGCCACCGCCTACGCAGAGAATAATTGTTGATATTGTATTTAGACCATTTGTATTAAACTCGCGATAAACACCGTATGATATGGCAAACAATAACAAGACATAGATTGTTCCGATTATCATTCCCCATAAGAACTTTTTCACCTCTGTCAGCTTTCCAATGATAAATCCACCCATGAAAGTTGATATAATATAGATACACACAATGCCCCCTACCACAACCTGCTCGTCCAATTCAAATTTGTACACAAGAAAAGCTAAAACAAGCAACAGGATTCCTGTTATGATATAAGATGCCAATAATGATTTCAGCACCCACATTACTTTTCTTCCTACATCTTTTTTGCGCATAAAAATCCCTCCTTCTCTACCACAATGTATGAGAAGGAGGGACAAATTATGCTTACTGTTCCATTTGTCTTCCCAAGAAATTAGATGCGCATGTTACTACCTTCTGCTCCATCTCTCCTAATTTCTTCTTATCTTGTTTTTCCAATAAAATGACTGAGCCTAATACATCTCCCTCGCAGATAACCGGATTGATAATCTGTCCGTAGAAATCATTTTGCGTTTCCTCAGTAATCGGAACAAATTTCTTTTCTCCTTGATATGCAAGAATCTGCTCTCTGTCTGCTATGGCGCTTTCCAAGCGCTTACTGATGTATTTATCTTGTAACTCTTTTTTGCCATAACCTGCTGCTGCAATCACCTGGTCATGGTCTGTAATACAAATGGTAGTTCCAAGCGTATTTGCGAGACTTTCTGCATAATCTTTTGCAAAATGGGAAAGTTCTCCTATAGGAGAGTATTTTTTTAGGATAATTTCACCCTGTCTGTCTGTGAAAATTTCAAGTGAATCGCCTTCACGGATGCGAAGGGTTCTTCTAATTTCTTTTGGGATAACCACACGTCCCAGGTCATCTATGCGGCGTACAATACCTGTTGCTTTCATATATAAATTTCTCCTTTTGACATTTTTTACTCTGTGAGTATTATCTGTAAAAGGAGAAATAATATACCAAAGTGTAGTTTTTAATTCCGTGAAATTACACGGGGTTAAAATTTCT
>JAZSDK010000021.1:0-3032 GCA_045531155.1 Faecalimonas sp.
ATACTTATATTATTGTTGGTAGCAAAGAACAAAGAAAGATGATAGTGTCAGCAAATATGCTACATAAGGCAATAAAAAATAGTCAAATGAAAATTATAGAAGGATATTATCATGGTGAAATGAGTATGAACCATGCAAAAGAATATGTGAATTTACTTGAGAAATTCATGGGTAAATCGGATGGAACAGAAAGGTTTGGATATGAAGAAAAAGATAAATTTTAAATTGTCTACTACACAGACAATTATGCTTAGTTTTTTCTTGGCAATACTTGTGGGGAGTGTATTACTTGCATTGCCGATTAGTTCGGCTAATGGCGAGGCAGTTTCATATATAGATGCCCTATTCACAGCAACAACATCAATATGCGTAACGGGGCTTGTTACACTTCCAACTGTTTCAACATGGAGTCTCTTTGGACAGGTTGTTATATTGATTTTAATACAAATTGGTGGGCTGGGTGTTATTACTATCATGTCAGGGTTTATGATCAGTCTGCATCGGAAAATGGGTATCAAAGACAGGATGTTAATTCAGGATGCATTTAATCTGAATACATTATCAGGGATTGTAAAGTTTATAAAAAAAGTTCTTGTTGGTACATTTGTTGTGGAAGGCACTGGAGCAATTCTGTATATGATAGTATTTGTGCCTGAGCACGGTGCAAAAGGAATATGGATATCTATATTTAATTCCATATCAGCGTTTTGTAATGCAGGAATTGATATCATATCCGAAAATAGTTTATGTGATTATGCATTAAATCCGATGATTAATATTGTAACGAGTGCATTAATTATTCTTGGTGGAATTGGATACATCGTCTGGTGGGATGTAATAAGAGTAATAAAAGATATGCGGAATAAAAAATTAAAATGCTTTTCAAATTTGACATTACACAGCAAGATAGCACTTTCTGCAACGGGAGTACTTATAGTTGTTGGAGCGGTGGTTTTCTTTATCTCTGAATATAATAATCCACTTACAATGAAGGATTATTCTTTATTTGACAAAATACAGGCTTCATTATTTCAATCTGTTACTACGAGGACTGCCGGATTTGCAACAATACCGCAACAGAATCTGACGAATGCCTCTGCTATTGTTTCGTTATTGTTGATGTTTATTGGTGGTTCCCCGGTAGGAACAGCAGGTGGAATTAAAACTGTTACAATTGCTGTGTTAATCTTTGCCGCATTTGGTACGATAAAGAACAAAGAAGATGTAGTACTTTTCCAGCGAACAATCCCGAAACAGGCAGTTAGTAAAGCTGTTGCAGTGGTGTGTATGTCGTTTATGATTATGTTTATATCAACACTTCTTTTATCAGCAGTTACAAATGCGAATGCACTAGACATTGCTTATGAAACAGTAAGTGCAACAGCAACAGTAGGTCTTACAAGAAACTTGACTCCAATACTGAATATATGGGGCAAACTGATTGTTATTGTTACCATGTATCTGGGACGAGTTGGACCTATATCACTTGTGATTGCATTAAATACAACAAAAGAGAAAAAAAATATTATTAAGAACCCTACCGAGGAAATCAGTATTGGATAATCTATTGTGAAAGGATGAAAAAAATGAGCATAAATAAATCATATGCTGTATTTGGACTTGGCAGATATGGCAGGTCTGTTGCAAAAGAACTTGTGGAAAACGGAGCGGAGGTGCTTGCAGTTGATATGGATGAAGATATCGTGAATGCTGCAATAACTGAAATTCCATATTGTAAATGTGCCGATGTTACTGATGCAGAAGTAATTAAGCAGCTTGGTATGGCCAATGTTGATGTAGTAATAATCGCAATGGCAACAAATTTAGAAGCAAGTGTGATGGCAACCATGTTATGCAAGGAAATCGGAGTAAAAACGGTTATTACAAAATGTGCAAGTGAAATGAATTGTAAGATACTCAGTAAAGTAGGAGCAGACAGGATTGTTTTTCCGGAAAGTGAATCAGGAATCAGATTAGCCAAAAATCTTTTAAGCTCCGGTTTTGTTGATATTATAGAACTTTCAAAAGATGTTTCTATGGTAGAGCTTGAAGTGAAACCGGAATGGGAAGGTAAGAATCTGTTAGAATTAAATCTGAGAAAGAAGTATTCGATTAATGTTGTAGCCGTTATTCAGGACAAAAATATCTGTGTTAATATTGATCCGGAGAAGCCTTTGAAAAAGAATATGAAACTCATTGTGATTGCAAATACAACAAGACTGAGTAAATTAAAATAATGGCTATTTTGGAGGGTGAACAGATGAAAAACAGAATGTTGGATTTGCATTTCTTTTGTTGGGAGTGATTTTTGCACTTGCCCCAATGCCCTTTTTCTGGTGGATTGGTGTTACATTGGGAATTAGTGGTTTAGTTGTTGTATTTAGTGGTGTTAAGGATGATTAGTTAGATAATTGAGATTTTAGTGAGGTGATTATGATGAACTCACATAGAAAGAAAATGCTTCCACCGATTGTGGTGTCGGTCATTATCATACTTTACTATGTTGTTTACTTTGGCATTTTAATAACACTGCTTGAGGGTATATGGAAATATGTTTTAGGTATTATTCCTCTTATTTTTTCGGCAGTAATGCTCAAGGTTTGCATAGAACGAATAAAAGAAATTAAGGAGGGCGAAGAGGATGATATTAGTGAATACTGATTACATTAGCGGAAAAGAACTGGAAATGTTGGGACTTGTAAAAGGTAGTACAATCCAATCAAAGCATGTTGGAAAGGACATTACGCAAAGTTTTAAAACTCTGGTAGGTGGAGAATTGACTGCCTATAATGAGATGATGAACGAAGCAAGAGCAATCGCCACCAAAAGAATGGTTGCGGAAGCTGAGGCACTTGGTGCAGATGCTATTGTGAATATTCGATATGCATCTTCTGCTATTATGCAGGGTGCCGCAGAGGTGATTTCATATGGTACGGCAGTAAAATTTGCTACTCAGTAAAGCGAATTTTAGCTCAAATAAAACTTAAACGAATCCGATACTAGGGGCGATTATCTCGCCCCTTTATCTCTGC
>JAZSDK010000003.1:0-15947 GCA_045531155.1 Faecalimonas sp.
ACAGAGATTAGGACATATGCTCCTAATCTCTTTTATTTTGTGCACTGTGAGGCGCAGCCGAAGACCGTGCAAAAAAATAATAGAGATTCAGGAGCAAGCTCCCAAATCTCTATATAATCACATTTTAGTTCGTATAATTATGAAAATATCCTTGCACCAATACAACCGCTGTACCTTTATCACCAGAACCACTTGTAAGGTCACAAAGTGAACCGATAAGGTCTGTCAACTGTCTAGGTGTTGTACCTTGAGCAGCCATATCACCAACAAGGTTGTTATTCTTCTCTTTGATACGTTTTGAGATCGCTTCTTTTAAAGCTTCTCCACTCAAATCAGCAAAGTCATTATCTGCAAGATATTTTAACTTCAACTCATTTGGTGTTCCAACAAGTCCTGCTGTATATGCAGGTGATACAACCGGGTCAGCAAGCTCCCAAATCTTTCCTTGAGGATCTTTAAAAGCACCGTCTCCGTAAACCATTACTTCTACGTGTTTTCCTGTCTTGTCAAGAATTTGTTTCTGAATATCTTCCACCAAATCAAAGCACTCATTAGGGAACAACTTGATTGAATCCTCTGTTGCTTTGTTTGAGCCGAGAAGACCATATTTTGCATTATATCCACTTCCGTTTACCGGAGCATTCAAGATATCATCCAATCCGCATACTCTTTCAGCACCAGCTTCTTTTAAGATGCGCTTTGTTCTTGCACGTGTATGAATGTCACAGTTTAAAACATTCTTTGTGTAATTCAAAATTACTCTTGGATTGTTTGCAAAAATAATTTCAACTTCAGCACCAGCTTCTTTGACAATGTTTCCATAATATTCAACATAATCTACGCCGGTAAATTCATGTTTGTTTTCGCCAAATAATTCTCTGTATTTATCTAATGTAAGAACATCACTATAAGGATTAATTCCTGCCTCATCCAATTTATCTAAGGACACAAGCTGATTTCCAACCTCATCACTTGGATAGCCAAGCATTAATACTACTTTCTTAGCTCCCATTGCAATACCCTTCAAACAGATAGCAAATCTGTTTCTCGACAAAATAGGGGTGATAACACCAATTGTTTCTCCTCCTAATTTTGCTTTCACATCTTCAGCAATTGCCTCGATTGATGCGTAATTCCCTTGTGCTCTGGCAACAATTGATTCTGTTGCAGCAATAACATCTCTGTCTCGAAGTTCAAACCCTTCGCTTTCAGCTGCAGCTAATACGCTATCAACAACAATGTCTGCAAGATTGTCGTTCTCTCTGATAATTGGACATCTAATACCCCTTGAAATAGTTCCAACTCGTCTTTCCATGTGATCGTCTCCTATCTTTTTAAAGTTTTTCTAATGAAATCACGGAATAAATTATACTACACTTTGTTTTAGATGTAAAATATTTTTTGTATAATTTTTTAGTTATTTTTTACATTAATGGCGCAATTAGCCGCAATACCCTACCGCAAATTTTCTCCATCCAATTTCTATTCTTTACATCATACATGGTTATCCTCTGACTTTTCTTTAAAGTCTCCTGAAAATCCTTTTCAATATCCCATACAACAGGATTGTTATATATATAAGCTCCACACTCAAAATGATGATATAAACTGCGATAATCCAAATTAATGGTTCCTACTGTTGCCGTGTCGTTGTCCGAAACAAATACCTTTGCATGAACAAATCCCGGGGTATATTCGTAAATCTGTACACCCGCTTTCATCAGACACTCATAATACGTTTTTGCCACCGCAAATGCATACCATTTATCCGGAATATGAGGCATGAGAATAACAACCTCTATCCCACACTGTGCAACATATTGCAATGTAGAAAGCATATCCTCATCCACAATCAAATACGGTGTCATAATGTGTACATATTTCTTCGCATGATTAAGAATATGAAGATAAACCTGCTCTCCTACATTCTGTTCATCAAACGGACTGTCTGCATACGGGATGACAAAGCCCAACTCCCTCTTTATCTCATCCGACTTTGGTGTCAGATAACGCTCGTATGATTCCTCTCTTTTCTCCGTAATATTCCACATTTCAAGAAACATCATGGTAAAGCTTTGAACCGCCTCACCTTCCAGCATAATCGCCGTATCCTTCCAATGACCGAAACGTTTCTTTACGTTGATATATTCATCCGCTAGATTGATACCACCTGTAAAAGCTACCTTCCCATCAATCACACATATTTTTCTATGATCTCGGTTATTCTGATAGGAGGTCAAAATCGGACGAACCGGATTAAACTGCTTGCATTTGATTCCCGCTCTCCGCAATTCCGCATCATAATATGTCGGGAGCAAATACAAACTGCACATACCGTCATACATAAATCGAACATCGACACCCTGCCATACCTTTTCCTTCAGAATATCTAATATCTCATTCCACATCTGTCCCTTCTCGACAATGAAATATTCCATGAAAATGTACTCTTCTGCCTGCCTCAATTGTTTTTTCAGTTCTTCAAATTTCTCCTCGCCGGAAGCAAAATATCTCACAGATGTATTTCGATGGGTTGGATATGCAATACTATTCGTCATATAAGTTGCAAGATTTGCATTTGCCGCCTTTGAAACTCTAAGTTCTTCCAAGGTGTCTTTATCCTGCAACATATACGGCTTCGTACTCTTATTTAAATGTTGAAGTCGTTTTTTCAAAAAGGTGGTCCCTAACTCCATCTTCATATATCCATAAAATGCAGTTCCTAAAACCGGAGTAATTAAAATAAGTAGCATCCACGTTATTTTAAAAGATGCATTTCCATCCTTATTAATAATATAAATAACTACCACTACACTCAAAACCAAAAAGATAGTGTGAATATAATTTGCATAATCCCGTAAAAACGTAACAGTCGCACCAAACACAACCAGTTGAATAATTACCAAAACAGCCAAGATAAACACTCGGCTGAAAATCAAATCCAAAATACCCTTTTTAGCTTTTTTGACTGGTTGTATCCTCTTCATGTCCATGTCAATCACTTCCTTAAATATTTACATATATTTAGTTTACCATACCCCTTTATTTTTGTCACCAAAAGTATTATAATATCACAAAAGGAGGTTGTTTTTATGTGGAAAAAAATAGGTAAATTTTTATTGACCGTTGCTGCAATTGCTGCTTCTGCCTTTGCAATCTTGACATGGTATAAAAACAAAAAAGAAAAATTTGAAGAAGATGGGGAATTTTCAGACATCTTCGAAGAAGAAGATTTTGATTTAGACGAAAGTTTATAAAAATGAAGGACAAAGTTCACGAAAAACTTTGTCCTTTTCTTTTTATTATGAAAGCTTAAATGAACTCTTCAAAGAAACAATACGGTTAAATACTAACGCATCCGGTTTTGAATCCTTAGCATCCACACAGAAGTATCCATTTCTCACAAATTGGAAACTATCATAGGCTTTTACGCCATCAAAGCTTGGTTCCAAGTAACAATCCTTCAATACTGTCAATGAATTTGGATTTAAGTTAAGGGAACCATCTTCCTTATTATATACACCCTTTTCTTCATCTACAATATTTTCATAAAGACGTACTTCTGCTTTTGTTGCGTATGGAGCCGGTACCCAGTGAATGGTACCTTTTACCTTACGTCCCGTAAATCCTGTTCCACATTTTGTTTCCGGGTCGTAGGTACAGTGAATCTCTGTCACTTTTCCATTCTCATCTTTTACAAAACTTTCACATTTCACAAAATATGCATGCATCAGACGTACTTCATTTCCCGGGAACAACCTGAAATATTTCTTAGGTGGTTCTTCCATAAAATCTTCTCTGTCGATGTAAAGTTCTCTACAGAATGGAACCTTTCTAGAACCCAGTTCCTCATTTTCCATATTGTTTACAACATCCAGATATTCTACCTGTCCTTCCGGATAGTTGTCTATAATTAATTTGATCGGATCAAGAACCGCCATCATACGTGGTTTCTTCATCTTCAAATCTTCACGAATACAGTATTCAAGCATTGCATAGTCTACGGAACTGTTGCTCTTTGAAACGCCACACATTTCCACGAACATTTTCAATGACTCCGGTGTGAATCCACGTCTTCTTAGCGCTGCAATCGAAACAAGTCTTGGATCATCCCATCCGTCAACAATGCCTTCTTCCACGAGTTTCTTAATATATCTCTTACCGGTTACTACATTTGTTAAATATAATTTAGCAAATTCAATCTGTCTTGGTGCCGGACTAAATTCGCACTCTCTAACCACCCAGTCATAAAGTGGTCTATGGTCTTCAAATTCCAGCGTACAAATAGAATGTGTAATCTTTTCCACAGCATCTTCAATTGGATGTGCAAAATCGTACATTGGATAAATGCACCATTTATCTCCCGTATTGTGATGTGTCATGTGAGCCACACGATAGATAATCGGGTCGCGCATATTGATATTAGGCGATGCCATGTCAATCTTAGCACGAAGTACTCGTTCACCATCTTCATATTCACCGTTTTTCATAGCTTCAAACAATTCTAAGTTTTCTTCCACTGTACGGTCACGGTATGGGCTGTTTTTCCCTGGCTCTGTAAGTGTACCTCTGTATTCACGGATTTCCTCCGGTGATAGGTCACATACATAGGCTTTGCCCTTTTTAATCAACTTAACTGCACATTCGTACATGATTTCAAAATAGTCAGATGCAAAGAATAGATTCTCTTTCCAGTCAGCACCAAGCCATTTGATATCTTCTTTAATTGATTCAACGAATTCAATCTTTTCCTTTGTTGGGTTCGTATCATCAAAACGCATATGGAACTTTCCATTGTACTTCTGTGCCAATCCATAGTTTAACAAAATGGATTTGGCATGTCCGATATGAAGATATCCATTCGGTTCCGGTGGAAATCTCGTACAGACAGTATCATACACGCCTTCTCTTAAGTCTTTCTCAATCTCTTGTTCTATAAAATTTTTTGAAACTACTTCTTTTTCCATGGTAGTCCTCCTTAAATAAAAAACGAGGCACTACTCTGTAGTGCCGTTTAAAAGCTGATGGCGGGACTTGAACCCGTGACCTCCGCCTTACCAAGGCGACGCGCTACCGACTGCGCCACATCAGCACACTGTCTTCGACAGTACTTTAATATACTACTATATGTACCACAGAAAGTCAAATGTTTATTCTAAAATTGTACGCATTTTTTGCCTAATTCTTTGCAATGCATTATCAATGGATTTTGGACTTTTATCCAGTAGTTCTGCGATGGAGCGATAGTCCTCTCCTTGCAAATGCAAATGAAGCACTCGTCTCTCCATATCACTGAGACGCTCGTTCAATTCATGTACCAGCATTAACATACGTTCCTTGTCTATAAACAATTCTTCCGGATTATTTTTCGTTGTCATTTCCAATTGTTCAATGAGTGGCGACTGTTTATTTTCATAATCCGCCTTCTTAATATCATACAAAGAAACATAGGAATTGAGCGGTATGTGCTTCTGTCGTTGTGACTGTTTAATTGCAGTATACATCTGACGAGAAATACATAATTCTGCAAAACTATAAAACGATGTTTCTTGATTGACATCAAAGTCCCTGACTGCTTTAAAAAGACCAATCATGCCTTCCTGTATCAAGTCATCGTTTTCGCCGCCCAGCAAGTACATAGCCTTCGCTGCTCGTATCACCACATGTTTATATTTACTGATAATGTAATCCATGATGGCAGCATCACCCTCTCGGAGTTTGCGAATCAACTGCTCATCCGGCATATTTTCATATTTACTCATTATTTCAAACGCTGTCTTACGATTTCATATGCAAGCACACCCGCGGCCACAGATGCATTCAATGAATCGATATCACCTTTCATTGGAATGGATGCGATAAAGTCACACTTCTCTTTTACCAGACGGCTAACGCCTTCTCCCTCATTTCCAATCACAAGTCCGATAGGTCCTGTAAGATTTAAGCGGTACATAGACTCTCCGCCCATGTCAGCACATACAAACCACAGTCCTCTTTCCTTCAATTCTTCCATGGTTTTCGCAAGGTTTGTCACCTTCGCAACCGGAGTATAATTAAGTGCTCCTGCTGACGTTTTGGCTACGGTAGCAGTAAGTCCCACTGCCCGATGCTTTGGAATAATTACACCATGTGCGCCTGCCAGATTAGCTGTACGGATAATAGCCCCCAAGTTGTGCGGGTCCTCGATATTATCCAACAAGATAATAAATGGATCCTCTCCCTTTTTCTCAGCCAAAGCAAAGATATCTTCTACCTCCGAATACTCATATGCTGCCGCAAAAGCAATCACACCTTGATGCTTTTTTGTCTCAGATAATTGGTCCAATCTCTCTTTTGTGACAAACTTTAAAATGGTGTCGTGCTTTTTAGCCTCTCTAACAATCGTTCGAATTGGTCCATCCTGACACCCATCAAGCACAAACAGCTTGTCCACCGGTTTGCCCGAACGAAAGGCCTCGATTACCGCATTTCGTCCCTCTATTACTAAATTCTGTACTTTGATTTCTTCACTCATAAAATCCCTCCACGAAGCAATTACTGCAAACTATCCAGTCCGATTTTTACTAAATCTAACAGACGCTTGTAATCCTTCTTTAAATATAAGTATCCCAAAAGTGCCTCAAATCCTGTTGCACGGCGATAATCGGTAATCGACTGATTCTTTGCCGGCGATACTGACTTGGCATTGCGCCCACGTTTATAGACTGCATGCTCTTCTTCCGTCAAATGCTCCTGCATGGTCCGCATCATAAGTGACTGGGCAGAAGCCTGAACCAGCTTGCTGGTTTCCTGATGAAGCTTGTTCACCTGTTTGTTGCCTTCACTTATTACTAAACTTTTAATCACTAGGTCGTAAATGCAATCTCCTATATACGCTAATGTAAGAGGTGAATATTCCCTGATATCCACCTCTTCCATTTGAAATAACTCATTCATATAGGAAACAAAATCAAATCCTACGCTTTTCTCCATTTTACTCCTTCACGGGTATCCTCTAAGATAATACCCTTTTCTAACAATTCATTACGAATTTCATCTGCTCTTTGGAAGTTTCTTTCTTTTCTTGCAGCCTGACGTTCTTCGATTAATTTTTCAATATCTTCAGCAAGTAATTCCTCTTCCTTTTCTACAATCAAGCCAAGAACATCTGCTAATTTCACAATTAAGTTAAGTAAACCTTCCAAGTATTCTTTTGAACTCGCTCCGTTTGCAGTTGTGTTTGCATATTTTACAAGCTCAAATACAGAAGAAATTGCATCTGCCGTATTAAAGTCATCCTCCATTGCACTTTCAAATCCTGAAACAAATTCATTGGTCTTTTCAAAAGCAGCATTTTCTTCCTCGGTCATGGTCTCTACTGTGGTTGCACCGATTAAGTGTTTTAGATTTGCCACTGCCGTAACAATACGTTCCAACCCATTCTTAGACGCTTCCATTAAATCTGCACTGAAATTCAGCGGACTTCTATAATGTGCGCTCAGCATAAAGAAACGTAACACCTGCAAATCATACTGTTCGCTGATTTCACGAACGGTAAAGAAGTTGCCAAGTGATTTTGACATCTTTCGGTTATCAATATTTAAGAACGCATTATGCATCCAGTATTTCGAAAATTCCTTTCCATTTGCCGCTTCACTTTGTGCAATTTCATTTTCATGATGTGGGAATACTAAGTCCTCACCACCAGCATGAATATCAATCTGGTCGCCTAAATATTTCTTCGACATTACAGAACATTCAATATGCCATCCCGGACGACCATCACTCCATGGTGACTCCCATGCAGGCTCTCCTTCTTTTTTCGGTTTCCACAATACGAAATCCAACGAATCCTCTTTCTCATCCTCACCTGTTACCAAGAGGGAACGTCCTCCAGATTGTAAATCGTCTAAGTTTTTATGAGACAATTTACCATACTCGTCAAATCTTCTTGTGCGGAAATATACCGTGCCGTTCTTTTCGTAAGCATAACCGTCTGCAATAAGTTTTCCAATCATCTCAATCATGCCACCAATTTCTTCCGTTGCAAGTGGATGGGTAGTTGCCGGTTTTACATTCATCCCAGCCATATCCTTCTTGCATTCCTCAATATATCTTTTCGCAATCTCGTCAGCTGTCACGCCTTCCTCAATGGCTTTTTTGATAATCTTATCATCCACATCTGTGAAGTTTGACACGAAATTTACATCATAACCTTTATATTCAAAATAACGTCTCACCGTATCAAATACAATCATCGGTCTTGCATTTCCGATATGAATGTAATTGTATACCGTAGGACCACATACATACATTTTGACCTTTCCTTCCTCAAGTGGAACGAATTCTTCTTTTCTTTTTGATAATGTGTTAAATACCTTCATGTTAGCCTCCTTTTCCCTATCCTTAAATCGTATTCAAAATCCCACATTTTGTCAACCTCTAGACCTCTTCATTTATGAAAATTTTTGCATTTTTTAGGTCAAAATCGAATTCCGGATTCAAAACCTTCGCCATAATCATCGGTTTTGTTTCTTCAGAGCCATATCCTATACATAAAACGCGTTCTGTTTCATTGCCGGTAAGATGATAAATAGCATGCTGTAAATCTTGCTCGTTTTGGAATAACGGTTCCCTGATAACGAAATGCTTATCTTTTCCACCAATGCACGCATAACAAAAGACACCCTCGATTTTACCGCCGCGTTTAGCAAGAAAAATTCCACCATCTTCACTAGCAAGTTCCAAAAGTAACGTCTCATAATATTCCGTGTCTCGCCAAGTCACAACATCATACTCTTGCAACATCTGATTCACAAAATCCGCAATCATTTCACAGTCTTTCTCTGTGGCTGATAACATCTCTAATTTTGCATCAAAACTACATTTACCAAATATTTTATCTTGTCTTTGCTCATAAACATACTCAAATCCAAACAGCTTATAGATTGCCTCATCTGCTGGCATCAGAAAGGTAAACATCTCTCCCCTGTCTGCCATGACCTGCATAACATGATTCAATAACAGCCTCATCAAGCCCTTCTTTCGATAGTTTTCTTTCGTTGCAACCGCTACGATATAATGAGTTTTGTAAATCTTGTCCTTGACACGCATCTGATATGGATTCAAATGTATCATGGAAATAATTTCGCTCTCATCTTCTATGACATAGATTTCATTATCGTTTATTTTAACGGAATAATAATAATCCAGAAACTCCGGCGTATCTTCCACGAAAACCTCTTCCCATAACTTTCTTGTTCGGATATGTTCTTCGATTTGAAGTTTTCGTACTTTTCTATCGTTAATATTTTGCATATCTTCGCAATTACCCCTGTTTCTTACATCCACCGCAACCTGCACATCCCTCTTCGCTGTCTGCCACCTTATAATTTACCAGATTCGTAATCTTTTCAATGGCACAAATTGCCTGGGACGAAATTCCTTCTCCCGTACCTGTAAAGCCCAAACCTTCCTCTGTGGTTGCCTTTACGTTAACCTGGTCAAATTCAAGTCCCAGCGTATCGGCAATGTTTTTTCTCATTTCCGGAATGTATGGCGCCATCTTCGGACGTTGCGCAATAATAGTAGCATCAATATTTTCAATCACATACATGTGCTCATCCAAAAGTTTTCCTACATGCTCCAATAATTTGATACTTGAGATACCTTTATATTGTGGGTCTGTATCCGGAAAATGCTTCCCAATATCACCCAATGCCGCAGCACCAACAAGTGCATCCATAATCGCATGCACAAGAACATCTGCATCTGAGTGTCCCAACAATCCCTTTTCATACGGAATGGTAACACCACCCAGAATCAATTCTCTATCTTCTACTAATTTATGAACATCATATCCTAAACCAACTCGCATAGTTTACCTCACTTTTTACTTTATAATAAAATAGTATATCATATTTTTTTGCTTTACTAAAAGATTTTTGCATAAATATGAGAATTTACGGTGCAAAACAAACACATAACAAGTCACACCGTAATTATAAGGCCATTTACTATTTTCACTCTCAAAATTACGGTGAATTTTCCAAAACATCTTTGTCGCACCGTAAATCCATAGAATCAGGCCACTTATTCTCCTCTATCACAACAAAAAACCTCGTTCATCGAACGAGGCTTTCTTTTCAGTAGCGGGAACTGGATTCGAACCAGCGACACTACGGGTATGAACCGTATGCTCTAGCCAACTGAGCTATCCCGCCATATTAAATTAACTCGGTATATGGGACCAACAGGGCTCGAACCTGTGACCCCCTGCTTGTAAGGCAGGTGCTCTCCCAGCTGAGCTATGATCCCAAGTATAAGCGGGTCGTTTTCGCAACCCGCTTTGCTAGTATACTATTATATATCACAACTTGTCAACACTTTTTTTCATTTTTTTTATATTTTTATTACTATTCAGCCATGCGGCAAATATATGTATGGAAACGTCATGCTTGCATGTAAGTTGACAATACACATATTTGACATATGGCGCTTAGCCTAAGCGAGAAGAAGCACAGCGTATTCGAGCTTTATGGCTGAATAGTGTTATGATAACCTCTAAGAAATTGCTTTGTTCTTTCCTCTTTCGGATTGTCGAAAACTTCACTTGGTGTACCCTGTTCCAAAACAATACCGCCATCCATGAAAACCACTTGGTCCGACACTTCCTTTGCGAATGCCATCTCGTGTGTAACAATAATCATGGTAGTCTTTTTCTCCGCCAATTCCTTAATAACCTTCAGAACTTCACCGGTAAGTTCTGGGTCAAGAGCCGACGTCGGCTCATCAAAACAAAGGATATCAGGTTCTAATGCAAGGGCGCGGGCAATTGCCACACGCTGACACTGTCCTCCCGAAAGCTGATGCGGATAATTATTCATCCTGTTTTCAAGCCCCATTTGTTTCAACAGTGCCTTTGCCTGCTCCTTAATTTCTTCATGAATTTCTTTTTTTCGCGCCTTATAATCCGGTTGTTCCTTCGCCAATAACTCTTTGGCCAACATCACATTCTGCAAAGCCGTATATTGCGGAAACAGGTTGAAAGATTGAAATACTAAACCAAAATGTAACCGTTTTCTGCGAATCTGCGCCTCCGTCTGCGTGCTCGTATTCTTCGCATCAAATATGGTGTCCCCATTAATGCATATAACCCCCTCGTCCGGACGTTCCAAGAAATTTAAGCATCGCAACAAGGTTGTTTTTCCACTTCCCGAAGAACCAATAATTGAAACTACCTGCCCCTTTTCCAAGGAGAAGCTGACATCCTTTAAAACCTCTGTGCGTCCAAAACTTTTATGTATGTTTTTCACTTCTAAAATCGCCATCTTGTACGCACCTCCCTATCGGAAATACTCCAGTTTCTTCTCTAAACTACCAAGAAGAACTGTAACAATTCCATTAAATATCAAATAATAGACACCGGTAAAGAAGAGTGGCCACATCGCACCTGCTATTCCTTGAGACCCTTTCATAAAAGTTTGCCCTGCATAAATAATTTCCTGTAATGCAATAATACGCGCAAGGGATGTGTCTTTTACCAAAGTGATAATCTCGTTTGACATCGGTGGAATAACACGCTTTACCATTTGTAGTAATTTTACCCGGAAGAAAATCTGACTCTTCCTCATTCCAAGCACCAATCCTGCCTCTTCCTGACCTATCGGCACACTTTGGATGCCGCCTCTATATATCTCAGAAAAATAACAGGCATAATTAAAGACAAATGCCACAGTCGCCGCAAAAAAACGACCAGTTTCACCAACACCCCAGATATGATTTCCCAACATCAGTCCTGGCCCATAATAGATGATTAAAAGTTGAATCATGAGAGGCGTTCCTCTCACAATCCAAACAACCATTCTTGTCAAATAGCTTAACGGTTTAAAACGGGACATAGAGCCCAATGCAATAATGAGCCCTAAAGGGATAGAACCAATCAGAGTGGATGCAAACAGTTTTAACGTCTGCACGAACCCAATATTCAGTGCATTTACAACGATTGGAAATTGTTCCAATATTCGTTCCATATGTATATCCTGCTTTCTATCTATTTCTGTTCAATAATATCATTTTCAAGGCCGTATTTTTCTGCACATTCCATCATTGTACCGTCTGCATACGCTTGTTCAAAGAATTTTTCTAATTCTCCTAAAAGGTCAGAACCTTTACGGAATCCAACACCAAGTTCTTCATCTGACACATAGATTGAAGTTGCTGCTAAATCTGAATAATCTGTGTCAGGTCCAACCATAGCAACAGCCATCAAATAATCTACAATCGCTGCATCGGATGCGCCCGCTTTTACATCAGTCAATGCTGCAGCCTGATTCTCGAATCCATAAGATTTCCAATTTCTTGCCTTTGCCTGCGCTTCTCCTGCGCTTCCTTTTTCCACTGCAAAATTTAAGTTTGCAACACTATCTTCCGTTGTGTATTGGTCTGCTTTATCTGCCCTTACAACCACAACCTGATGATTATTGCAGTATGCTTTGTAATCCATCTCTGCTTTCACTTGGTCTGTCAGGGTCATACCATTCCAAACACAATCATAACTTCCGTTATTCAGTTCCAAATGTTTCATGTCCCAATCTCCAATGACCTCGAACTTCACCTCTACACCTAGATACTTCGCAAATGCAGTTGCCATATCTGCATCAAATCCAACCCAGTTTCCATCCTTATCTTTGTAATCCATAGGTTCAAACTCTGTAATACCCACAACAAGTTTTCCAGCGTCCTTTACCTTCTCCAAATCAGACTTCGCAGTATCATTACCGCCACAAGCCACCAATGAAAGTACCATGATGACACTCAATAATAATGCAACTAATTTTTTCATAATCTTTTTCTCCTTTATTATCGTTTTTACAATACTTTCTCATAGTAACGAATTAGCACACTAAAGTCAAGCGTTTTTTACAAAATAATAGAATAAAAAAACGCCAGCCATGCAAACCATTTTGCACAGCCAGCGCCTTTTCACTCTTTTCTATATTATACAATTCCTTGTGCTGTCATTGCATCTACAACTTTTTCAAATCCTGCGATGTTAGCACCTACAACGTAGTTACCTTCTACGCCATATTTCTTAGCAGCTGCTGCAGCGTTATGACAAATGTTAACCATGATTCCTTTTAATTTTGCATCTACTTCTTCGAATGTCCAGCTTAAACGTTCGCTGTTCTGTGACATTTCAAGTGCTGATGTTGCAACACCACCTGCGTTTGATGCTTTACCAGGAGCAAAGATTACACCATTTTCTTGTAAGTAATGTGTTGCTTCTAATGTAGTAGGCATATTTGCACCTTCTGCCACTGCGATAACGCCATTTGCAACCAATGCTTTAGCATCATCTAATAACAATTCATTCTGTGTTGCACATGGAAGTGCGATGTCTACTTTCACTGTCCATACGCCTCTACCTTCATGGTACTCTGCGTTTGGACGGTATTTCTTGTATTCAGTCAATCTTCCACGTTGTACTTCTTTGATTTCTTTGATTGCTACAAGGTCAATTCCTTCTGCATCGTATACCCAGCCATTAGAATCGCTCATTGTCACAACCTTTGCACCAAGCTGTGTTGCTTTTTCTGCTGCGTAGATTGCTACGTTACCGGAACCTGAGATAGCTACTGTTTTTCCAGCAAGTTCAATACCTGCTAATTTTAACATTTCGTCTGTAAAGTACAATAAACCGTATCCTGTAGCTTCTTTTCTAGCCAAAGAACCACCGTAACTTAATCCCTTACCTGTAAGTACACCTTCGTATACGTTGCGGATACGTTTGTACTGTCCGTACATATAACCAATTTCTCTAGCGCCTGTTCCGATGTCTCCTGCTGGAACGTCTGTGTCAGCGCCGATATGTTTGCACAACTCTGTCATAAAACTTTGACAGAATGCCATGATTTCTCTATCTGATTTACCCTTAGGATCAAAGTCAGAACCACCTTTACCACCACCGATTGGAAGTCCGGTTAATGAGTTTTTAAATGTCTGTTCAAATCCTAAGAATTTGATAATACCTAAGTTTACAGATGGATGAAGACGAATACCACCCTTATATGGTCCGATTGCACTGTTGAATTGTACACGGTAACCTTTATTTACCTGTACATTTCCATTATCATCAACCCATGGAATACGGAACATGATAATTCTTTCCGGCTCTACTAATCTTTCCAAAAGAGCTTCTCTTCTATATTTTTCTTCATTTGCCTCAATCACTACTCGAAGTGACTCCATAACTTCTTTTACTGCCTGATGGAACTCTGGTTCCGCAGGGTTTTTCTTTACAACTAATTCAATAATCTCATCTACATATGACATAATTAGTACCCTCCCTTTTTTTCTTTGTAAAGTATAATGCTTTATCACGGTGAAGTCAATATGTTTTTTTAAAGAGTTTGCTTGCAAACTCTCGTGCGGGGTGCGGTTGCGAAGCAACATCTTCATTGCACGCACCCCTGCGCATCCGTGCGGAGCGCTTTGTGTAATAGAAAAATATTAGTTTTCTATTACACAAAAGTCCCCCTTGCGTAAGGAGGACTTTTACTACCTATTCTTCATCAACATCTTTCATAGAGAAACTGATTCTTCCCATCTTGTCTTTTCCAAGGCAAACAACTTTTACCTTGTCTCCTAATGTAAGAACATCTTCTACTTGTTTGATTCTTTCTTTTGAAATCTTAGAAATGTGTACCATTCCTTCTTTTCCAGGTGCGAATTCAACAAATGCGCCGAATTCCTTGATGCTAATTACCTTACCTTCAAATACCATTCCAGCTTCAAAGTCTGTAACAATAGTAGCAATCATCTTCATTGCTTCTTCCATCTTCTCTGCATCTGTACCACAGATAGAAACAGCACCATCATCTGTAATATCAATCTTAACGCCTGTTTGTTCAATAATAGCGTTGATTGTCTTTCCACGTTGTCCAACAACATCACCAATCTTAGCTGGGTCAATCTGCATAGAACGAATCTTTGGAGCATATTGTCCAACTTCTTCACGTGGCTCAGCAATTGCTTTTGCCATAACTTCATCTAAGATGTATGTTCTTGCTTTCTTTGTACAAGCGATTGCTTCTTCGATAATTGAACGTGTTAAACCGTGAATCTTAATATCCATTTGAATAGCTGTGATACCTTTGTGTGTACCAGCCACCTTGAAGTCCATATCTCCGAAGAAGTCTTCCAAACCTTGGATATCTGTTAATACTAAGTATTCATCATCTGTATCACCAGTTACAAGACCTGCTGAGATACCTGCAACAGCAGCTTTAATCGGAACACCAGCTGCCATAAGTGACATACTAGATGCACAAACACTTGCCTGTGATGTAGAACCATTTGATTCAAATGTTTCTGATACTGTACGGATTGCATATGGGAATTCCTCTTCGCTTGGAAGTACAGGAAGCAATGCTCTCTCAGCCAATGCACCGTGACCGATTTCACGACGTCCCGGTCCTCTTGAAGGTTTTGTTTCACCTACAGAGTATGCAGGGAAATTGTAGTGATGCATATATCTCTTAGAAACTTCTGCCTCATCCAATCCATCTAATTTCTGAGCTTCTGATAAAGGTCCCAATGTTGTAACTGTACAAATCTGAGTTTGTCCACGTGTAAACATTGCAGAACCGTGAACTCTAGGAATGATATCCGTCTCAGCTGCAAGCGGTCTGATCTGGTCGATTGCTCTTCCGTCCGGACGCTTGTGATCAACTAAAATCATCTTACGAACAGTCTTCTTCTCATACTGGTAAATTGCTTCGCCCAGAATAGCCAGCCATTCTTCGTTTTCAGCAAAAGCTTCTTCTAATCTTGCTGTAATGTTACGGATATTTTCTTCTCTTACCTGTTTAACATCTGTGAATACCGCCTCTTCCATTTCTGCTGGTGGAACGATTTCCTTCATTGCAGCAAATAATTCTTCTGGAATTGCAAAGCTTGCGTATTCA
>JAZSDK010000125.1:0-2518 GCA_045531155.1 Faecalimonas sp.
ACTGCCGCATCCTCTGTTGAGATTTCACTGGAGCTATGGTCGATGACCTTCTTGTCCTCATAAGCATCCTCTTCTTCTGACAATGTAACAATATTACATCTGAGCGACACATCAGTCGGCTCCATGTCCACGCCAATACTTAGTGCTTCCAGTGGTGAACGACCGGTATAATAAATCTTTGGGTCATATCCCATCACAGATAAGTTGGCCGTATCACTGCCCGGTGCCATACCTTCCGGCACCATGCAGGTAAGACCAACTTCTCCTTGTTTTGCAAGCTTTTCCATACCCGGCTTATTTGCCACCTCCAATGGTGTTTTATTGCCGAGAACCTCCAATGGCTCATCTGCCATTCCATCTCCTAATACGATAATATATTTCACGTCTTCACGTCCTTAAGTTACTATTTTACACGAATCATCTGGCAAATTTGTGGGAATTTCGCTGCTTTCGCCTCGTATGCACCCTCGCTCATTTCCTCTGTTACAAAACCAAATTCATCGTTTTTATCTCCCAATGTTACAACCGTAATTGGGCCAAAGGCCACTTCCAGCTGTGCCTTCAAATCAGTCACAACACCCTTGATACGTACAAAGTATTTCTTTATCGTGTCTGCCTTGTCTTCCAATTCTAATTTTTCTTCATCCCATGTTGCCATGATACTACGGTTTGGATTCTTTGCAGCGTCCACAATGTCACCAACAACAGCACTTGCGGTTGGAAGCTTTCCTGCGCCGCTTCCGTAGAACATTGAATCTCCCAACATATTTCCTTTGACGAAAATGGAGTTGAACACATCCTCAATATTATAAAGTGGATGTTCTTTTGATACTAAATGCGGAGCAACGATTGCACAAAGCTTGTCCCCGTCACGGGTACATGAAGCCAGAAGCTTAATTTTCATTTCCAAGGCCTTCGCATATTGGATGTCTGTCTGAGAAATATTTGTAATACCTTCTGTGTAAATATCTTCAAAATCCACTAATTTCCCTGAAATAATAGAAGAAAGAATAGCAATCTTTCTACATGCATCATGACCTTCCACATCAGCACTTGGGTCGCGCTCTGCATATCCCATTGCCTGTGCCTCTTTTAATACTGCATCATAATCTGCATTTTCGTGATACATCTTACTCATCATGTAGTTTGTTGTACCATTTAAAATACCTGTAATTTCTTCAATCACATCCCCGGTAAGTGATGTTGTAAGTGGACGGATAATCGGAATACCGCCGCCAACACTCGCTTCATATAGGAAGTTAATATTGCTTTCTTTAGCAATTGCAAGTAACTCTGCACCATGCTTTGCAACAAGGGCTTTATTTGAAGTTACGACGCTCTTTCCTGCAAGTAAGCTTTTCTTTACAAATGTATAAGCAGGCTCAATACCACCCATCACTTCTACTACAATTTTCACTTCTTCATCATTCACGATTTGCTCAAAATCGTGCACGATTAAATGTTCAGCCGGTGTTCCTGGGAACTCTCTCAAATCAAGAATATATTTGATTTCCAGTTCTTCACCTACGCGTTTATTAATAATCTCTTGGTTTGTCCAAATGACTTCTGCCACACCGGACCCTACTGTTCCGTATCCTAATACTGCTATCTTTATCATATGGTTTCCTCCCTGTTTTGTTCCTTTAAATAAGCATTCATAAACAAATCGATGTTGCCATCTAATACACTTCCTACGTTACCACTTTCCGCATTGGTTCTGTGGTCCTTTACTAGGGTATACGGTTGCATTACATACGAACGAATCTGATTTCCAAATCCAATTTCTTTGATTTCTCCTCGGATGTCTGAAACCTTGTCCGCCTGCTCCTGCTCCTTCAGCAAATATAATTTCGCTTTTAACATCTGCATTGCTTTATCTTTATTACTGTGCTGAGAACGTTCATTCTGACACTGTACCACAATTCCTGTCGGAAGGTGGGTAATTCGAATAGCCGAAGATGTTTTGTTAATGTGCTGACCACCGGCACCGCTTGCACGGTAGGTGTCGATGCGCAAATCATCGTCATTGATTTCAATGTCAATCTCATCCTCAATATCCGGTACAACATCACAAGATGCAAAGGACGTCTGCCGTTTTCCTGCTGCATTAAACGGCGAAATTCGCACCAGACGGTGCACGCCTTTTTCCGACTTCAAATAGCCGTATGCATTTTCCCCATTTACCTGGAAGGTGATTGCCTTGATTCCGGCTACATCGCCATCCAAGAAATCTAATACTTCTACGGAAAAGCCTTTGCGTTCTGCCCAACGGCTGTACATACGGTACAGCATACTCGCCCAGTCACAGGATTCTGTGCCGCCGGCACCTGCATGCAAGGTAACAATGGCATTGTCCTTGTCATATTCACCGGAAAGTAAGGTCTGAATACGCATTTCCTCAAAGGTCGTTTCAAATGCCTTCAATTCTTCTGCAATTTCCTCAACCAAACTTTCATCATTTTCTTCATAGGCCATCTCTATTAATGTATAAATGTCCTCGTAGCTGCATGTTAAACCT
>JAZSDK010000031.1:0-26726 GCA_045531155.1 Faecalimonas sp.
TATGATTTCCGGAGACGGTGGTATGCAGATGAACATTCAGGAATTTGCAACAGCAGTTCTTCAAGAATTACCGGTTATCTTGTGTGTATTTAATAACACTTACCTGGGCATGGTCCGTCAATGGCAGAAATTATTCTATGGAAAACGCTATTCCATGACCTGTCTGCGTGCAGGAAAAGCATGTGATGGAAAATGTGGCACAGAAGGCTGTGAATGTCCACCTTACACACCGGACTTTGTAAAGCTGGCTGAAAGCTACGGTGCAAAGGGAATGCGTGTATTCAATCCGGAAGATATCAAAGCCGCGTTTGAAGAAGCACGTAAAAACACCAAGACACCTACTCTTATTGAGTTTATCATTGACCCGGAAGATTTGGTTTATCCGATGGTAAAACCAGGTGGAACTTTAGAAGATTTGATTATGGATTGTTAGGAAGGAGGAAGATGCATGGATTCAACAATGAAAAAAAGATGGATTTCGTTATTCGTAGAAAACCAGGTCGGTGTACTTCCTAAGATTTCCGGTCTGTTTTCAGGAAAATTATATAATTTAGACAGTTTGACAGTAGGTCCAACAGAAGACCCAACAGTTTCAAGAATGACAATTGCAACATCCAGTGATGATGAAACGTTTGAACAGATTAAAAAGCAATTAAACAAGATGGTGGAAGTTATTAAAGTAATTGACTTTACAAACTGTTCTGTTTGCATGAAGGAACTTCTGTATGTCAAAGTAAAGAAGATTAACAGACACGAAAAGGAAGAGTTATTTCAGATTGCTGAGTCTTTCCAGGCGCGAATTGTGGATTATGGAAAGGACAGCTTACTGTTAGAGTTTGTTCATTCCGCAACAAAGAATGATGCGATTATCAAGCTTATGAAAGAAGAATTCCAGTCTATCGAGGTAGTACGTGGCGGTAGCGTTGGAATTGAAGCTATAAACATGACACAAAGATAGTTATTGTTCGCATGATTGCGGATGCGTGAACAGTAATAGGAAAGAGAGGAAACAACATGAGTAACAAACAAATTGATTGGGCAAATTTAGGTTTTGGATATATTCAGACAGACAAGAGATATGTTTCAAACTTCAAAGACGGAACTTGGGATGAAGGCGGTCTTACAGAGGATGCAAACATTGTGTTAAATGAATGTGCAGGCGTTCTTCAATATGCACAAACTATTTTTGAAGGATTAAAAGCATACCGTACAGAGGACGGACGTATTGTAACATTCCGTCCGGACCTGAATGCGAAGCGTATGGTTGACAGTGCAAAGAGATTGGAAATGCCTGTATTTCCGGAAGAAAAATTTATTGAAGCAGTAGAGCAGGTTGTAGCAGCAAATGCTGACTTCGTTCCACCATATGGCTCAGGTGCAACTATGTACCTTCGTCCATATATGTTCGGAAGTAACCCGGTAATTGGTGTAAAACCGGCAAATGAATATCAATTCCGTATCTTTGCTACACCGGTTGGACCATACTTTAAAGGTGGCGCAAAACCGATTACGATTCGTGTGTGCGATTTTGACCGTGCGGCTCCGCATGGAACAGGACACATCAAGGCAGGCCTTAACTATGCCATGAGCTTACATGCAATCGTTGATGCACACAATCAAGGATATGATGAAAATATGTATCTTGACTCTGCTACAAGAACAAAAGTAGAAGAAACAGGTGGAGCAAACTTCATCTTTATTACAAAAGACGGCAAGCTTGTGACTCCAAAATCAGATACGATCTTACCATCTATTACAAGACGTTCTTTGTGTTATGTTGCAAAAGAATATCTTGGCATGGAAGTGGAAGAAAGAGAAGTATTCTTTGAGGAAGTAAAAGACTTTGCAGAATGTGGTCTTTGTGGTACGGCAGCAGTTATTTCTCCAGTTGGAAAGATTGTTGACCACGGTACAGAAATCTGTCTCCCAAGCGGAATGGAAGAAATGGGACCAATTACGAAGAAATTATATGATACATTAACCGGTATCCAGATGGGCAGAATTGAAGCTCCGGAAGGATGGATTCATGAGATTAAAGTGAAATAAGATGTGAAATAAGAAGGCATGGTGCAGTTGCATCGTGCCTTTTGTTGTGATTGTATATTGGACATCTTCCTCATTCTATGTTACAATTCATTAGATAAGTATTTCTAACAAGAAAGGGCAACTTATGGACGCATATACAAGCTTTGCATCTGTCTATGACACTTTTATGGACAACATTCCATATGAAGAATGGGCAGAGTATTTAATCGGACTTTTAAAAGAATATGGTATTCATGATGGCCTTGTGTTAGACTTGGGGTGCGGAACCGGCAATATGACGGAACTTCTGGCACATACCGGATATGACATGATTGGGATTGATAATGCAGAGGAAATGCTGGAAATTTCAATGGAAAAACGCGCAGAATCCGGGCATGATATTTTATATCTCCTGCAAGATATGCGTGAGTTTGAACTATACGGAACTGTAAAAGCCATTGTCAGTATCTGTGATTCCATCAATTACATCACAGAGGAAGCAGACTTGTTAGAAGTATTTCGATTGGTGAATAATTATCTGGACCCAAAAGGAATATTTATTTTTGATTTCAATACGGTCTACAAATATAGTGAAGTGTTAGGGAATCAGACAATTGCAGAAGACAGGGATGAATGTAGCTTTATTTGGGATAACTATTACTACGAGGATGAGCAGATAAACGAATATGAATTGAGTTTATTTATCAAAGAAACTGATTCAGATTTGTATCGAAAATATCAGGAAACACATTTCCAAAAAGCATATGAGTTGGAAACAATAAAAGGATTGATTGAAAAATCCGGTTTAGAATATATAACCGCATACGATGCGTTTACAAAAAATGCACCGACAGGTGAAAGCGAGCGTATTTATGTGGTTGCAAGGGAGAAGGGAAAATAAAATGAGTGATTATATTGTAAGAGCAATGGCTGCAAATAACCAAGTACGTGCGTTTGCGGCGACAACAAGAGATGTAGTAGAAACAGCACGTGCAGCACATGGGACAAGCCCGGTGGCAACGGCTGCCTTAGGAAGACTTTTGACAGCAGGAACCATGATGGGAAGCATGATGAAGAATGATAAGGACATGCTGACTATTAAGATACAGTGTGATGGTCCGATTAAAGGCCTTACGGTAACAGCAGATGTACACGGGAATGTAAAGGGATTTGTAGAAGAACCGATGGTGATTCTTCCGGCAAGTGAGAAAGGCAAACTGGACGTAGCCAAAGCTTTGGGCTTAGGTGTATTAAGCGTTATCAAAGATATGGGACTGAAAGAGCCTTATGTTGGAGATACTATTTTGACAACCAGCGAGATAGCAGAGGACTTGACTTATTATTTTGCAACATCAGAGCAAGTGCCATCTTCCGTTGGACTTGGTGTATTGATGGAGAAAGATAATACCGTAAAGCAGGCGGGTGGATTTATTATTCAGGTCATGCCGTTTGTAGAAGATGCAGTATTGGATAAATTGGAGGCAAATATTGCGAAATTGGAGCCGGTTACAAGTATGTTGGATAAAGGGATGACACCAGAACAGATCTTGGAGACCGTTCTGGAAGGTATGGATGTTGAATTTAACGATACGATGCCAACACAGTTTCAATGCAGTTGTTCCAAAGAACGTGTGGAAAAAGCATTAATCAGTATTGGCAGAAAAGATATTCAAGAAATGATTGATGATGGTAAGGAGATTGAAATGCATTGTCATTTCTGTAATACCAGTTATCAATTTTCAGTAGAGGAATTAAAGGAAATCTTAAAGAAAAGCAGATAGGGGGCTTTGAAGATGAGACAGGGATTTGTAAAGGTTGCAGCGGCGACTCCAAATGTAAGAGTAGCAGATGTAGATTATAATAAGCAGGAAATTTGCAAGGCAATAGATGAAGCAGTCACTCACGGTGCAAAGATTGTAGTTTTACCGGAATTATGTGTGACAGGCTATACCTGTGGAGATTTGTTTACACAGGACGCACTTTTGAAAAAAGCAGAAGAGGCATTGCAGGAAATTGTTGCTCATACACAAGATAAAGATGCGCTTGTTTTCGTTGGTTTACCATACACGGTAAACGGGAAATTATATAATGTAGCAGCAGCAATTAATCGCGGCGAATTGCTTGGTTTGGTAAGCAAAACATTTCTTCCAAACAGTGGTGAAGCATATGAGATGAGACAGTTCTGTCCGGGACCTAAGAAGGCAGAGTGGGTGGGAGCACCTGCATGTGCAAAATGGGTTGATTTTGACGAAGAAGTACTGTTTGGCTCACGTATATTATTTACATGCAAGGAAATGCCGAATCTCGTTGTAGGAGCAGAAATCTGCGAAGACGTGTGGGCTCCAAATCCTCCTAGTGTGGAGGCTGCTTTGGCAGGAGCAACTATCATTGTAAATTGTTCTGCAAGTGCGGAAGCAGTAGGGAAAGATACCTATCGCGGAGACTTGATTCGCGGCCAATCTGCAAGAATTATTTCAGGATATATTTATGCAAATGCAGGCGAGGGAGAGTCTACAACTGATGTGGTTTACGGCGGCCATAACATTATTGCGGAAAATGGTGTTATCTTAAGCGAATCACCACAGTTTGTAAATGAGATTATTTACAGTGAAATTGATGTGGATAGAATTATTGGTGAAAGACGTAAAAACACGTCTTTTCAACCATTGGAAAATGGGGATGAAATGTTAAGGGTTCCATTTTCAATTAATGTGGAAGAAACAACTTTAACAAGAAAAATAGAGGCAATGCCATTTGTGCCATCGAATTTACAGGACCGCGAGAACCGTTGCGAAGAAATCTTGACCATTCAGGCAATGGGCTTAAAAAAACGTATGCAGCACGCACACTGTAAGAGCGCGGTTGTGGGTATTTCCGGTGGACTGGATTCCACATTGGCACTTTTGGTTACTGCAAAAGCATTTGAAATGCTTGGAATTGAAAGAAATAATATTGAGTGTGTCACAATGCCATGCTTTGGAACGACCGACAGAACTTATCAGAATGCATGTACCTTGACGAAAAAGTTGGGTGCAACACTCAAAGAAGTTGTGATTAAGGATGCAGTGCGTACGCATTTCCGTGACATTGGACATGATGAAAATGTGCATGACGTGACTTTTGAAAATGCACAGGCTAGAGAGCGTACACAGGTGCTGATGGACATTGCAAACATGACAGGCGGTATGGTAATCGGTACCGGCGACATGTCAGAGCTTGCACTTGGCTGGGCAACCTACAATGGCGACCATATGTCTATGTATGGGGTGAATGGATCGGTTCCAAAAACATTGGTACGTCACTTAGTGAAATATTATGCAGATACCTGTCAGGATAAAGAACTTTCGGCAGTTCTTCTTGATATTCTTGATACTCCGGTAAGTCCGGAATTATTGCCTCCAAAGGATGGTGAGATTGCGCAGAAGACAGAAGATTTGGTAGGGCCATACGAATTACATGATTTCTATCTGTATTACATTCTTCGTTTTGGTTATACGCCAAGTAAGATATATCGTCTGGCAAAATATGCCTTTGTCGGAACCTATGATGATGAGACGATTTTGAAATGGCTTAAGACATTTTATCGCAGATTCTTCATGCAACAATTCAAACGTTCCTGTCTGCCGGATGGACCAAAGGTTGGCAGTGTAGACGTATCACCACGCGGAGGACTTCGCATGCCGAGTGACGCTTGCGCTAGCATTTGGTTGCAGGAATTGGAAGATATAAAATTATAGTGAGCACTTTATAGGAAACTCTGACTTTCTATAAATTGGTGTTTGAAATGGACTTATACCCACAATTTTATGAAATTGTGGGTATTTTAGTGCCCTGAGCAGCATATATAGAAAATCTTCTTAAAAATCTCTTGTTTTTTGATGAATTTTGCAGGTTTCTGGGTATGGAAGACTGAAAATATGATGTCTATACCCAGTATAAGATAAAATTCCGGCATATTAATACAAAGCAAAAAAACAAAGCAAAAAAATTCCGGAAAAACATATTGACAAATATTTTAAATAGGACTATAGTATGGTTACTCGTCGGAGAGCAAATCTTATTTCAAGTGGGAGAATCATCCCAACTATCCAAAACGAGCAAAATTTCTCGAGAAAAAATTCATGTGTAAAGGAGGCATGATAGGATGATTGTATACTTTTTTGTTATGCAAATTTTAATGCACTAACGAAAAGGAGGAAAAAAATTGAATATAGGAAAACGAAAATCAATGTTGCTGTTATTGTGCATGATTTGTACTCTTGCCACATTGCAACCAATTTCTGCTGAAGCCGCAGCTGGTTCAGTTACCGGATATCAGAAAATTACTTGGGGTATAAGCACTGGGCGATATTATGTGAATGGAACACATGCATTTTGTGCACAGTATAACAAGTCTTGGCCAACAGTTGGAACCAGTGTAATTCGAATAGAATCTTGTACGAATCAAATTCTTAGAAAAGCGCTTTACTATGGCTATAATGGTCCGCAAAACACACTTGGCACGGATGAGAGAGCACATGTTTTGACTGCAATTGCTGTATCGGATGCAAATATTGGAGAAAGAGAAACAGGAGCAAGTGCCAAATATGATGAATTCTATTGGGACATTGTAAATAATCCCAATAAGTACCCAAGCCCACCGGAGAATTTTATAGCATATATGGCAATTACCGCTTCAGATGATTTGCAGAATCTAGCTTTTTATGAGGTCGAAAAAAACGGATTCGTAACGGGTGTAAAAACATCTGAAAATCCAAGCATAAGTGAGGGTAACAACTGTTATTCACTGGAAGGAGTGCAATATGGTATCTACAAAAGTGATACGCTAACAGAAAGTTCAAAGGTAGGAACCTTGACAATGGGAGCAGATGGAAAATCTAATAAAGTGGAGTTGGCTGCCGGTATTTATTACGCGCAAGAAATCAAAGCTCCAAAGGGCTATGCGAAAAGTGATAAAATTACTCAGTTTACCGTGACAGCTGAAAAGACCACTACATTACAATTTTCAGATGTACCACAAGTCAATCCAATTGATGTTCTGTTAAAAAAAGTAGATGCAGACACCAAGGAGAATACCCCTCAGGGTGCTGGAACTCTGAGAGGTGCGCAGTTCACGGTTCAGTACTATAAAGGGCTGTGGGAAGAAAACGTGAATCCAGAAAATTTGGGAAAGATACCAGCAAAGACGTGGGTATTTGAAACGGACGAGCAAGGGGTTGTTAAGTATACCAATGAGTATTTGGTTTCAGGAGATACGCTATATGAAGCGCTTCCGCTGGGAACACTTGTGATTCGGGAAACGAAAGCATCAGAAGGCTATTTGCTGAATGAAGAAACATTTGTCCGACAGATAACAGGGGAAGGAAGTGGAGAGAACGTATCCACTTATAGCTTTCCAACTGTCACGGAAAAGGTAATTACATATGAGCTGGTTATTCACAAAAATGATGCCAATGAGAATCCGCTACAAGGTGCAGAATTTACGCTCTATTCAGATGAACAGTGCCAGCAGGAACTTGCAAAAGGAGTAACGGATGAAAATGGAATCCTTCGGTTTCCGGGACTATATGCGAAGATTCGATATTATGTAATAGAAACAAAACCACCTGTTGGTTATCGCAGTCAGACAGACGAAAACGGAGAACAGCAACGATACGAGATTTATGAAGAGGGTATGCCAAAATACGGAGAAACACATTTAGATGTGGTAAACGAGATTGATTTTGTGCTTCCGAACACCGGCGTGCCCGCACCTCTTTATACGAATTTAGCCGGGGTTGCACTTTGTGCTTTAAGTATTAAATTTATCAATAAACAAAAGCGAAAAGGAGAAATATAACATGAAAACAGGAAAAGTATTATTAGCAGCATTATTATCAGTAACCGTAATCTTTGGAGCAACAGTTCCGACCTATGCGGCATCTTCCGATGTGAAGATTGAGATAAAAGAAACAACAATGGACAATGTGTCCGTAACTGTGCCAACCACCATTCCGATTGTATTTAACGCAGACGGAACGAATACCTTGCCTACTAATTGGACAATCGAAAACGTGAGTGCAATTGCAGGGGTTCATTTGTCAAAAATCGATATGAACGCAGGGGATTCCGGATGGAAACTATTGGCTGCATCACAGGATGTAAAAACCCTTTCAAGGGATACTAAATCCATTAAATTTTCCGTTGGAAAAGCAGGCGCATTGAAGTTGGTTGTCCCGACAAGTGGAACAGAAAATGCAAGCGGTTCGGCAACCTTTGAAAACGCAGAGATTTCCATTCCATCAGGAGAAACACAAGTTTTATCCTTTGGCGTGGAGCGAGGTGCATTTACGACATCGGAAGCATCTGCAAAGGCTTTTGACATGGTGTTAACATTTAATTTCAACTAAAAGGTATAAAAGAATATGAACAAGGCGAAGAAGAAAAATAAAAGTATTTTTATTGGTGTGATGGGTATTCTGATTCTTTTGTTCGTAGTGCTGATGGGAAATTCATGTGAACCGGAGCTTGCAGTTTCAGAATACGAGACCAATGTGAATCAAATTACAGAAATAGACACATCCAAAAGACAAGAGGAATTAAATGCGATCGTGGAAGAGGGAAAAATGAATGTCAATTATTCGTCGAGAGCAGTTTTTAACGGTAAAATCAGTGAAAACTTTAACATCAAGAATATCAAGAATAATCATTATCCGATTGCATTTGAGTTGTTTGATGAAAATGGGGATTGTATTTACAGCTCAAAGAAGATAGAGCCTGGCTATGAAATGAATTGGCTTGAATTAGATAGGGCTCTGTCAAAAGGGACACATGAATGTAGACTAAAAGTTGGGTATGCGGATGAAGGGAATGTATCTTCCGCATTCCCAATCACAATTGAGGTGAAATGATGAAAAGAATTAAAAAAAAATTAGGTAAAGTTTTGGTTCTGCTGTGTGCCTGTCTGATGATAGGGACTGTAGTAAATGCAGCAGGCCAGGCATCAACGGACGTAGATATTACCATAGAAGCGAATGAAAAAAGGCAGGTTGAAGGAGACCTAATCAAACCAGAAGATATTAACGGTGAAACCATTCAAACAGGAGATTCTAAAAGCTGGATCAAATACATAGTGGCTCTTGGAGCTGCGCTTATAGCAGTTATGGGATGTATCCGCAAAAAGAGAAAAGGAATGCTTGCAGTTTTTGCGTTGGTTTTCACTATGTTTTTTACAAATAATTCCGTTCTGGCGGCAGATGTATCGGAAAATGTAAACGTAACCATTCCAACTAACATATCTATTTCGTTTGACGAATCGGGAAATAACAGTATCAGTAAGTTTGACATAAATAATCAGTCGCTAGTTCCAATTACAATTGAAAAAATCCATGTTACAGAATGCAATGATTGGCAAATGTCATCTAAGGGTAAGGAGATACCTGTTGACACAAAGCGCCTTGTTTTTGAAATAGAGGAGCAGGCCCTTTTGGCAGGAGAAAATTCTGTAAACATACCGATTGGCGAGCAGACAATTGAAACTATGGATATCCAAGTGGAAAGGGGAGCATGGACGACTTCAAAATCCAAGGAAATGGCTTTTCAATTGGAGTTTGAATATGAGATTGGGAAAAGGGAATTTGAACTGAAGTTTGATTCCAATGGAAGTAGTGAAACGATTCCTGCAAAAAAGGTTTATAACGGTGACACAGTAGACATGCCAACCCCGAAGCGTGAAGGTTATGCTTTCAAGGGTTGGGAGGACCAAACAGGAAAAGTATATACCGGTCAGTTTGTTATGCCGATTGGAAATGTAACCTTAAAGGCCATTTGGAAGGAAACGGTTGCATACGCCATTTATTCTACAACTGACACGTCCCTTCGTTTTGTGCGAACGGCAGATACCATCCGTGTGGGAGATACGTACAACGGAAGAATAGTCAGCGGTCTTTATACCGGATTTGAAGAGGCAGTGTATACTTCGGAAAATCAGGTTCCGTGGTATGATGGAAATTACTATGATAACCGTATTGTTACAAAGATTATTTTTGAAGATGTTATCAAACCGAAAAGTACCGCACATTGGTTCCAGTATGCTTATGATTGTACAGAACTGGATGTAAGAAACTTGGATACCTCTCAAGTGACAAGAATGGAATATATGTTCCAGTGTTTCGCATGGGATTCGAAGACTATCACAGTTACCGGTATGAGTGACTGGGATGTGTCGAATGTCACCAGCATGGAGTGGATGTTTGGCGGATTTGGTTTTAATACACCGACTATTCAATTAGACCTTAGCAAGTGGAATGTATCGAAGGTTACCACTATGAAATATATGTTTTATCAGATGGGACAGTATTCAACCACATTTGACTTAGGTGATTTAAGTGGATGGAATGTATCTAATGTTACGAATATGTATAAAACCTTCAATACGACGGGATGTAACGCCACATGGTCCATGAATTTAAGCAAATGGAATGTGAAGAAAGTTACGAGTCACACAGGCTTCTGCACATACAATGAATCCAGAATCACACAGCCGAAATGGGTGAATTAGAAATGAAGAAAATCATTCCCTATGGTGTACTTGTATTAGGAGTAACATTGTGCTTGTATTCGCCTATAATTAAATGGAATGCTCAGCATAACATATATGGGAAGGTGTTTACAGAAGAAGATAAAATAGGACAAATTGAGATTTCACAAATTGATGTGAAATTACCAATATATAAGGGGACAGAAGAAGAGGTGTTGCAAAAAGGAATCGGGTGCATGGTGGAAGGAAGTATGTTGGGCAGTGGAAAAAGTGCACATAGTATTCTTGCAGGACATCGAGGACTACCCCATGCAAATTTATTTTTGAGACTGGATGAATTGGAGGAGGGTGATTGTTTTACATTGTATGTGGCAGAAAAGGAACTGACATATGAAGTTTGCAGAATTCGGGTAATACGGCCATATGAGACAGAGATATTCGAGGTGCAAGAAGAGAGAGATTTAGTTTCCTTAGTTACCTGTACTCCATATGGCATTAACACCCATCGTCTTGTAGTGACGGGAGAGAGGAGGGAATAGGATGAGTAAATATATTGAAGTGATTTTGCCCGAAGAGGCAGAAAACCTGACTGTGTATTATGAGAAGGTATGTGAGAGAGAGAATTTTGACATGGAAGAGGTTGAAGAAATATTGAAGCAGACTATCAACTATGAACATATGAAACATATGGAAAATGGAGAGGTGTTTCGAATTGAGGACGTGGAAGAAGGCATTTATCAGATTTATATTTCTGGAAATAAAGAATATGAATTCGCACCAATGCTAGTCAGTATGCCGTCATGGACAGAGGAAGGAGAACAGTTACTATATGAGGTAAGTGTTGCACCGAAGTATACAAAGATTATACAACCAGAACCGGAGCAGATAACACTGATAGAAACACCGATTACAGAGGTACCGAAAACAGGAGATGGTTCTCAAGGTGTAATGTTTGGCGTGTTTGGAGTAATTTCTTTTATAATAGTAGTGATAATGTCTTGTCATAACCGTTTCAAATGTGCTAGAATGACTGAATAAGTATTCTACAAAAGGGAGGACCTGAAAATGGGAATGACAATGACGCAGAAAATCCTTGCAGCTCATGCAGGATTAGAATCAGTAGTTGCTGGACAACTGATTGAAGCGAAATTAGATGTGGTTATGGCAAATGATATCACAGGACCAATGGCGGTACCTGTATTTAACCAGATGGCAGATAAAGTATTTGATAAAGATAAAGTAGTTTTGGTGCCTGACCATTTTACACCAAACAAAGATATTAAGTCGGCAGAAAATTCAAAGTCTATTCGTGAATTTTCGAAATGCCAATGTTTAAAACATTATTTTGAGATTGGACAGATGGGAATTGAGCACGCGATTTTGCCGGAAAAGGGAATCGTAGTTGCAGGAGAATGTATTATCGGTGCAGACTCTCATACATGTACATATGGAGCACTTGGAGCATTTTCGACAGGTGTGGGTACAACAGACATTGCAACCGGAATGGCAACAGGAGAGTTGTGGTTTAAAGTGCCAAGTGCGATTAAATTTGTGCTTACAGGAAAACCAAGTAAATATGTAAGCGGTAAAGATATTATTTTACATATTATTGGACGCATTGGTGTAGATGGTGCATTATATAAATCTATGGAATTTGTTGGAGATGGTATCCAACATCTCTCAATGGATGACCGATTTACCATGGCGAACATGGCGATTGAAGCCGGTGCGAAAAACGGTATTTTTCCAGTAGATGAAAAAGCAGAAAACTACATGAAAGAACATTCCGACAAAGAATATACCATTTACACTGCTGACGAAGATGCAGAGTATGATGAGGTGGTAGAAGTAGATTTATCTAAGGTGAGACCTACAGTGGCATTTCCACATTTACCAGGCAATGCACATACCATTGATGAAGTAGAAGCAATGGAGCCAATTAAGATTGATCAGGTTGTAATTGGTTCTTGTACAAACGGCAGAATGGAAGATATGAGACGTGCAGCGGCAGTTCTCAAAGGACATAAAGTACATCCGGATGTTCGTGTTATGGTTATTCCGGCAACACAGAAGATTTATTTACAATGTATTGAGGAAGGCATTGTTACCACATTTATCGAAGCAGGCTGTGCATTTAATACACCAAGCTGTGGACCATGCATGGGTGGTCACATGGGCGTTATGGCAGCAGGGGAAAAATGTGTTTCTACCACAAACCGTAACTTCGTAGGAAGAATGGGGCACGTAGATTCATTGATTTATCTTGCATCACCTGAAGTTGCAGCAGCAAGTGCGATTGCGGGTTGTATTGCAAATCCAGAGAAAGTAGGTGACAGATAATGAGAGCATTAGGACACGTATTCAAATATGGAGATAACGTAGATACGGATGTTATCATTCCAGCAAGATATTTAAATTCCTTTGACGGAAAAGAATTGGCAAGTCACGCCATGGTTGATATTGACCCGGAATTTGCAAAGAAGGTACAGCAAGGCGATTTGATTGTTGCAAACAAGAACTTTGGCTGTGGTTCATCCAGAGAGCATGCGCCATTGTGCCTGAAGGAAGCTGGAGTTAGCTGTGTTATCGCAGAGACATTTGCGAGAATCTTCTATAGAAATGCAATTAATATTGGTCTTCCGATTATCGAATGTCCGGAAGCAGCAAGAGGAATTGAAGCCGGGGATGAAGTAGAAGTAGATTTCGATAGCGGTAAGATTTACAACCGCACCAAAGGAACCGAGTTCCAGGGACAGGCATTTCCCGAATTCATGCAGAAACTAATTGCCGCAGGTGGTTTGGTAAACTATACAAATAATAAAAGAAAGTAATCAGAAGGTATATGGACATGAATTTACTATATAAAAGTACAAGAAATGCAGAAAAAACAGTAACAGCTTCCGAAGCAATTCTAAAAGGTCTTGCTGATGACGGGGGATTATATGTGCCAGTTAGTATTCCGAAGTTAGATGTGACAATGGATGAATTGAAAGAGATGTCTTATCAGGAAATTGCTTATGCAGTTATGAAACAATTCCTTACAGATTTTACGGAAGAAGAGCTGAAGAACTGTATTGCAAAAGCATATGATTCTAAGTTTGACACAGAGGAAATTGCACCACTTGCAAAAGTAGAAGATACTTATTATTTAGAACTTTTCCACGGTGCAACTATTGCATTTAAAGATATGGCACTTTCTATTTTGCCACATTTACTTACAACCTCTGCAAAGAAGAACAATGTAAAAAATGAGATTGTTATTTTGACAGCAACTTCCGGAGATACAGGTAAGGCAGCACTTGCAGGTTTTGCAGATGTAGAAGGGACTAAGATTATTGTATTTTATCCGAAAAATGGTGTAAGTAAAGTACAGGAACTTCAGATGGTAACACAAAAAGGTGCAAATACATCTGTTGTTGCAATTCATGGAAACTTTGACTGTGCACAAAGCGGAGTAAAAGCGATTTTCGAAAATAAAGAAATTGCGAAAGAAATGGATGAAGCTGGTTATCAGTTTTCATCTGCAAACTCCATTAATATTGGCCGTTTAGTTCCGCAGATTGTTTACTATGTATATGCCTATGCTAAATTATTGCAAAATGAAGAAATCGAAGCAGGGGAAGAAATCAATGTAGTTGTTCCAACCGGTAATTTCGGAAATATTCTTGCTGCTTATTTTGCAAAACACATGGGAATTCCGATTGCTAAGCTTATTTGTGCTTCCAATGATAACAAAGTATTGTTTGATTTCTTTGAGACTGGTGTGTATGACAGAAACCGAGAATTTATTCTTACTATATCACCATCTATGGACATCTTGATTTCAAGCAACTTAGAGCGTTTGGTTTACATGATTGCAGGATGTGATGCGAATAAGAACAGCGAACTGATGAAGGCTTTAAAAGAAAAAGGTGTTTATGAATTATCGGAAGATATGAAGGCAAATCTTTCTGATTTTGCAGCAGGTTATGCAACAGAAGCAGAAGTGAAGGAAAAGATTTCCGATACATATAAGAAAACCGGTTATGTGATGGATACACACACAGCTGTTGCGGCTTCTGTATATGAGAAATACAGACAAGAAAGCGGTGATGGCCGCAAGACGGTAATCGCATCAACAGCCAGCCCATATAAGTTCTCAAGAAGCGTTATGACAGCAATTGATGCAAACTATGAAGCGTTAGAAGAGTTTGACTTGATTGATGCATTAGAGGTGATTTCAAATGTGGACATTCCAAATGCGGTAGAAGAGATTCGTGATGCAAAAATCCTTCATACTTTGGAATGCGATGCAGATAAGATGGAAGAAACTGTAAAAAACATATTAAAAGGTTAAAAAGTTAACAAACAAGATATTGACGAGTGCGAATGTATCTTGTATAATATGTACGATTATAAACAATATTATAAAGAGAGAGGTAAATTACATATGTCAACAATTAATTTAGAAAAGTATGGAATTACTGGTACTACTGAAATCGTGTACAACCCTTCTTACGAAGATTTATTTGTAGAAGAAACAAAAACTGATTTAGTTGGTTACGAAGTAGGACAAGAAAGTGAACTTGGTGCTGTTAACGTTATGACAGGTATCTATACAGGACGTTCTCCTAAAGATAAATATATCGTTATGGATGAAAATTCTAAAGATACTGTTTGGTGGACAACAGACGAATATAAAAACGATAACCACCCAATCTCAGAAGATGTTTGGGCAGAACTTAAAAAACTTGCTCTTGCAGAACTTTCAAACAAGAGATTATTCGTAGTAGATGCATTCTGTGGTGCTAATGCTGACACAAGAATGGCTATCCGTTTTGTTGTAGAAGTTGCTTGGCAAGCACACTTTGTTAAAAACATGTTCATTATTCCAACAGAAGAAGAACTTGCTAACTTCGAACCAGATTTCGTAGTATACAATGCTTCTAAAGCAAAAGTTGAAAACTACAAAGAATTAGGACTTAACTCTGAAACAGCTGTAGCATTCAACATCACAAGCAAAGAACAAGTAATCCTTAACACATGGTACGGTGGAGAAATGAAAAAAGGTATGTTCTCTATGATGAACTATTACTTACCATTGAAAGGTATTGCTTCAATGCACTGTTCAGCAAACACAGATATGAACGGTGAAAATACAGCTATTTTCTTCGGTCTTTCGGGAACAGGTAAAACAACATTATCTACAGACCCTAAACGTCTTCTTATCGGTGATGACGAACACGGTTGGGATGATGATGGTGTGTTCAACTTTGAAGGTGGTTGCTACGCTAAAGTTATCAACCTTGACAAAGAATCTGAACCAGATATCTACAATGCAATCAAACGTAACGCGTTATTAGAAAACGTTACATTAGATAAAGATGGAAAAATCGATTTTGCTGATGGTAGTGTTACAGAAAATACTCGTGTATCTTACCCAATCAACCATATCGATAACATCGTTCGTCCAGTGTCAAAAGCACCAGCTGCTAAGAATGTAATCTTCCTTTCAGCTGATGCATTTGGAGTACTTCCTCCAGTATCATTCTTGACACCAGAACAAACAAAATACTACTTCTTATCTGGATTCACAGCAAAACTTGCTGGTACAGAACGTGGTATTACAGAACCTACACCAACATTCTCAGCATGCTTCGGACAAGCATTCTTGGAATTACATCCAACAAAATATGCTGAAGAATTAGTTAAGAAAATGGAAGAAAACGGTTCTAAAGCATACTTAGTAAAGACAGGATGGAATGGAACAGGAAAACGTATCTCTATTAAAGATACTCGTGGTATTATCGATGCAATCCTTGACGGTTCAATCGAAAAAGCTGAAACAAAATCTATTCCATACTTCAACTTCGAAGTACCAACAGAACTTCCAGGAGTTGATACAAACATTCTTGACCCACGTAACACATATGCAGATGCAGCTGAATGGGAAGTAAAAGCACAAGACCTTGCTGGACGTTTCATCAAGAACTTTGCTAAATACACAACTAATGAAGCTGGTAAAGCATTAGTAGAAGCAGGTCCACAATTATAATTTGAAACATGTCAAATTTTGGAGTGAGTTTTAATGAACTCACTCCTTTTTATATTGATAAAGAAAGCAAAATCGCATATAATAAATATTGAACCTGGGATGTGCGATAATCCTGTTATTTTGAACCTACAAATTTTGAAATGGGAATCCTATATCTCTGTAATATGTCAAGCCATCATTGCAGTGGAAGACAAAAAAGCAGATGCGGACACCCACCTAGCTGAGGCTAGGCGTCAAAATACAGGAAACGGCATTTTGGGGGACTCAAAAAAGGTTCTTTGAACCTTTTTTGGATACATAAGACGAAAGATAAGAGGTCACTTTCTGGAATCGGCTGTCATAGAACAAAAGATAGGCGTCACTTTCTATAATTGACTGTACATATGACTATAATACCCATGTTTTTTGAAAAGCATGGGTATTATTCGTGTTGTGGCGGGTTCCTATAGAAAGTCGATACGAAACCCCCTTTATTTTTACTTGTTTTTTCATGCTTAATGGGTATTAGTGTAGAATTATATACTTTCTATACCCAGCAGAAACTTAGAAGGAAACAGAACAGCGTAAAGAGTATATAAGTTAAAAGGAAAGCGATTAGGTCATACTTGAATAATGCTCTGCATATAATACAAAAAAACATGGACAAGAGAAGTTGTTTTGAAGAAAAGAGTACAAGTATTATATATAAGTATTGCAATATTACTTGCAGCACTTATAACTGTTGTTATATTACATAAATTATTTGAAGAAAGAAAGGAAGACTTCCAACTAAATGTGGAGTCAAGGCTTCCATCAGGAGACTTTCTGCCGGATGCAGAGAATCCATTAATTCGAGTGGTGATAAAGACAGATGGGTTCAAGCAGGTTGCACACTCGGAAGTTAAGTTATCTGCGGAATTTGGCCTAGATGTTGTGGTGAAATCTATACATAATACAGGAGATAAAACTGAAAGTGAGTCGGCAAACATAACGCAACAACTTTCATCGGGCGAAATTCTGACCCTCAGTCCTGACCATGAATTATTCAAGCACGGTTCTATTCGCATTACACCGAAGTCCAAGCATGTCCATAGCCAAACTGAGACAATATCTGACGATAGCTCAGAGCAGACATCCTCTGGTGATAATACCCGAATTACAATCAACTCCCTCAATCGCGGATATGGAACTCCTTCCTATAGGGGAATCATGGAACTGTATTCCACGCCGGAAGGGATTGTAATTGTAAATGAGTTACCTGTGGAGGAGTATCTTTATGCAGTAGTTCCCAGTGAAATGCCGGCATCCTATGAAACGGAAGCGTTGAAGTGCCAGGCCATTTGCGCCAGAAGTTATGCCTATTGTCAGATGCTAACATATGGATATCCTGAGTATTATGCTCATGTGGATGACAGCGTTTCCTATCAGGTGTATGGCAATTCCAAAGAACAGGAAACAACCACGCGAGCTGTGAATGAAACAAGCGGTAAGAAATTGTGGTATCAGAATCAGGTAGTGAAAACCTATTATTATTCAACTTCATGTGGGCATTCAACCAACGTGGAGGCATGGGGAACGAAGCAGGGAGAGAGTAATCAATATTTGCAAGGTGTCTCAATCTGTGATGAGCAGGGAAATGCATACGAGCGCAGTTTGCCATGGTACAAATGGGAAGCAACTATACCGCAAAAAACATTGGAAAATCTTATTGAATTAAACACAGGAAAAGATATCGGGGAGCTTAAAAGTATAGAAATTACCAAACAGGGAGTAGGAGGAATTGCACTTCAATTAACGGTGACAGGTACTACAAAAACTATAACAGTTGAAACAGAAAACAAGATTCGTGCAGCCCTTGGTGGTAGTGGATATCAGATAAAAAAGCAGGATGGAACGGTGATTCAAAGTACAAAGCTTCTTCCAAGCGCTTTTTTTACCATTGAAAAAATGGGTAAAAGTTATATAATAGAGGGTGGAGGATATGGTCACGGAATTGGAATGAGTCAGAACGGTGCGAATGAAATAGCAAAAACAGGGAAGACTTATGAGCAGATCCTACAGTTTTTTTACTCCGGTACACAGGTGAAATGATATGAAACAATGGTTCAAAAAAATTGAAAATATATTAGTAACAATAGCAGGACATCATGTGGGGGCATATGCAGCACAATCTGCATTTTTTCTGATGCTTTCTTTGGTGCCGATTCTTATGCTTCTGATGACGTTGGTGCGAGTTACGCCAATTACACAGGCGGATATTATTGAAGTGGCATATGAGGTGTTCCCTAAGACAGTCAGCGGCACAATTATATCTGTGATTGACGAGGTGTATAGTCAGACAGGGACAACCATCACAATCTCCTTGTTAGTTGCCTTTTGGTCAGCGGGGAGAGGCGTACTTGCTCTTTCAAATGGACTTACTACGATTCGTGGAACAGTAGAGACAAGAAACTATTTCTTTTTGAGATTGCGCGCAGCGTTGTATACGATTTTATTTTTGATTGCAATTGTGTTATGTCTCGTACTTTTAGGATTCGGTAACAGCATCAGTTTGCTGGTAAATGAATACATTCCGGTGATTCAATATATCATTGATTTTATCATCGAGATACGAACAATTGTTACTATCAGTATCTTAATTGTTATTACAACATTAATGTACGAATTTTTACCGAACAAGAGAGGGAAGCCACTTAGACAACTACCGGGTGCTGTATTTACCGCGTTTGGTTGGACATTTGCATCCTTCTTGTTTTCCATTTATTTAGACATCTTTAAAGGGTTCTCTAATATGTACGGAAGTTTGACTACGATTATCATTATTATGCTGTGGATGTATTTCTGCATGTATGTGATGTTGCTTGGTGGAGAACTTAACCGTATTATTGAAGACTACCTTGATGGATTGGATGTGACATCCTTGTAAATACTGAGAAGTTTGTTGAGGAATTTATTGACAATCTTATAAAACTTAAGTACAATAGAGAAGTATTTTGAATAACAAAAGCAATGATCGTGTTTAGTAGAGCACTATTTTCTAACAGAGAGAGGGAATCGTTGGCTGGAAGTTCCCTTTAGTTCAGATAGGAATCGAATTTCCCACGGGAGCTGTATTTCTGAAAGTAGAGTTTGTAGTTGACGCAAATCGGCAAAGAGTAGGAGATAACGGATGCTGCACGTTACGCAGTCTTAAGTGCCTGACAATCTGGTTGTCAGGAATTAGGGTGGTACCGCGATTAACCTCGTCCCTTTTTGGGGACGAGGATTTTTTTTTGTAAATGCAAAAAACACGCTCCGCGAGGATGCGCACTCCAGCGTAAGCTGAAGATGTCGCAAGCGACCGCTGGAGGCGCAAGAGTTTGCAAGCAAACTCTTATAAAGATATAAAGGAGAAAAAAATATGAGTATGGAAACAATCAAAACAGAATGTCAGGCAGAGCTTGCGTTAGTACAAGATGCCAAACAACTGGCAGACTTTTGGACAAAGTATCTCAGCAAAAGCGGAGAAGTTCAAAAATTAATGGGCGGAATTAAAAACGTTCCAAACGAAGAAAAGAAAGCATATGGTCAAGCTGTAAACGAAGTGAAGAACTGGGTACAAGGCTTGTATGATGAAAAGAAAATCGAGATTGAAAATAAAGCTATGATGGCTCGTTATGATGAAGAAGTAGTTGATGTTACACTTCCAGTAAAAGAAGTGCAGGCAGGAAATCTACACCCACTTACCTGCATCAAGAATGAAATCATTGATGTATTTGTAGGTATGGGATTTGACGTGTTTGAAGGACCGGAAATCGAGGATGATGACCACAACTTCACAAGACTTAACGTATTAAAAGACCATCCGTCTAGAGATATGCAAGACACCTTCTGGTTGACTGAAGATTTACTTCTTCGTACCCATACATCACCAGGGCAAATCCGTGTGATGGATGCGCAGAAACCGCCAATCAAGGTGCTCGTTCCAGGAAAAGTATTCCGTTCAGACAGTGATGCAACACACTCACCAATGTTCAGTCAGATGGAAGGCTTGGTAGTAGATAAACACATCACACTTTGCGATTTGCAAGGTATGTTAGACCAGTTTGTAAAAGCATTGTTCTCAGATGCGGCTAAGACAAGACTTCGTCCGTCCTACTTCCCATTCACAGAACCATCTGTAGAAGTAGACGTTAGCTGTTTCAAATGTGGTGGAGAAGGATGTTCACTCTGCAAAGGAACCGGCTGGATTGAAGTATTAGGCGGCGGTGTTGTAAATAACAAGGTATTGGAAAACTGCGGTATCGATTCAAGCAAATACTCAGGTCTTGCATTTGGTATTGGTATTGAGCGTATTGCAATGCTTAAATACGGAATCAATCACATGGGCAAATTATTTGAAAATGACGTAGAATTCTTGAAACAATTTAAGGCATAAAGAGGAGGGCAATATGAAAGTTTTATATAGTTGGTTAAAAGATTATGTAGATATCGACATCGAACCAAAAGAGCTGGAAACAAAACTCTTCTCAGCAGGTTTTGAAGTAGAAGGTATCGAATATTTAGGTGAAAATTTAGAAAACGTAGTCGTTGGTCAGATTACAGCTATGGAACACTACGAAGGAACTCATTTGCAAATCTGTCATGTGGATTGTGGAGATAAAGGACATGATCATCTGATTTTGACAGGTGCAAATAATGTGTTCGTAGGGGCGAAAGTTCCTGCGGCTTTAGTAGGTGCAAAATTACCATGCGGACTTGAAATTCAGCCAAGAAAAATGGTAGATATGATGTCTTACGGAATGCTTTGTTCGGGAGAAGAATTAGAACTGAATAAAGACTGGTATCCGGGTGCAGACGTAAACGGTATCATGATTTTGGCAGAAGATGCACCACTTGGTATGGAAATGCGAGATTATTTGGAATTAGATGACTATCTCTTTGACATTTCCATCACGGCAAACCGTCCAGACTGTCAGTCAGTGATTGGTATTGCAAAAGAAGTAGCGGCATTCCTCAATAAGCCATTTAAGGCACCGGACTACAGCTACGAAGAAGATGGCACTGTAAATGAAAAAATCAGCATTGAAGTGTTGGATAAAGAAACATGTCCAAGATACTTGGGACATTATATCTATGATGTAAAATATATGGAATCACCACTCTGGATGAAGAGAAGATTAATCGCAGTTGGTCATAATGCAATCAACGCTATGGTGGACATCACAAATTATGTGCTTGTGGAAATCGGTCAGCCAATGCATGCCTTTGATTTGGACACATTGGAAGGCTCATCCATCGTAGTTCGAAGAGCAGAAGATGGGGAAACACTTGTAACATTAGATGAAAAGGAACGTGTATTAAATCACAATAATCTTTTAATCTGTGACAAGGTGAAAGCAGTAGGCCTTGCCGGTGTTATGGGCGGACTTAACAGCGAAATCAAGGAAACAACTACAGAAGTATTGTTTGAATCTGCGAAATTCTTAAAAGATAGCGTGCGTAAGACCTCAAGAGGTCTTGGACTGCGTTCAGACGCTGCGGCAAGATTTGAAAAGGGAATTGATGAATATACCGTAGAATGTGGTATGGCAAGAGCCCTTAACTTAGCACAGACACTTGGCGTTGCAAAAATCAGCTCCAGCCACTTTGATGTAACAGGTGGAGCTTCTACAGAAAAGAGAGTTATCAAGGTGACGGTAGACCAAGTAAACAATGTACTTGGTATTGAAGTTCCTGAAACAGACATGGTTCGCATTTTAAATGCCCTTCAATTTGAAGTGGAAGCAAAAGACGGGGAACTTACACTTGCAATACCAAGATACCGTGACGATATTGAAGGATATCAAGACATCGCGGAAGAAGTCATTCGTGAATATGGTTACGACAAAGTAATCCCAACCTTCCTTGATGATGCGAAAGTAACAAACGGTGGTTTGAACAGATACCAGTCAAAAGAACTTGCTGTAAAAGAATATTTATGCTCACAAGGATATTTTGAAATCCAGACCATCGCCATGACAGCGAAGACAGATTTCGACATGTTCTTAATTCCAGAAGATGCGAAGGAAAGACAAGTGGTAGAACTGTTAAACCCAATCACAGAGAACCTTAGCATTATGAGAACTATCATGGCACCATCTATGGTAAAAGTGATAGAGAACAATATTAAAAATGGAAACGAAGCAATGCGTTTCTTCGAGTTGGCAAATATTTATATTCCAAAAGCTTTACCACTCACAGAACCGCCAACAGAAACAAAAATTCTGTGTCTTGGAACCTGTGGCGCAGGCGAAGATTTCTTTGCACTCAAAGAAACATTAGAAAGCTTTGCAGCATACAATGATTTGGCATTCTCTTATAAGAGAGGAAATGTACCATACTTACATCCAGGCAGAACTGCAGATGTATACTGTAAGGGTGAAAAGATTGGTCACTTCGGACAGCTTCGCTATGAAATCGTTGACAATATGAACATTGCCGGCGGTAAGAAAGCAGATACGAAGATTTTCATTGCAGAAATCAATTACAGCTTGTTGGCAGATTTGTTTAAAACAGCAATCAAATACACTCCGGAAACAGGATTCAAGGGCAACAGCCGTGACATTTCTGTATTGATAGATAAGAAAGTTGAATGTGGTACAACTATTGATGCAATCACGGCATGCGATGAGTTAATCAAGAAAGTAACCTTGTTTGACATCTTCGAAAGCGAGAAGCTAGGTGTGGATAAGAAGAGTATGGCATTTAAGATTCAACTTGCATCAGCAGAAGGTGATGTAACAGACGAAATGACAGATGTAGTGATTGAAAAAGTAATCGCAGCACTTGAAAATCAATTTGGTGCGCAGATGCGTGCATAGTTATAGAAATTAAATAATGCAAAAGGGAAAAATCGTTTTGTAAAAAACGGTTTTTCTTTTTGGAAAAATAGGGTGGCGCGTTTCGACAAAAACGGATATAATGGAAGAGACGAGAGATGAAGGGATTTATAAAATGAGAAAAGAAGATTTTTATTTTGACCTACCGGAAGAATTAATTGCGCAGGACCCACTAGAAGACCGTTCTAGTTCAAGGCTTCTTGTGTTAGATAAAGAAACCGGAGAAGTAGACCATCATGTTTTTAAAGACGTGATAGATTATTTAGAGCCAGGCGATTGCTTAGTTATCAATGAGACAAAAGTAATTCCGGCCAGACTTTTTGGCGCGAAAGTAGGGACAGATGCAAAGATTGAAGTACTACTTTTAAAACGCGGAGAGAATGATACGTGGGAGACCTTGGTACGTCCGGGAAAGAAAGCGAAGGTTGGTACCAGAATCAGCTTTGGAGAAGGCCTTTTAGTCGGTGAAGTTGTAGATGTAGTAGAGGAAGGCAATCGTTTGATACGATTTGAATACGAAGGCATTTTCGAGGAGATTTTAGACCAGTTAGGACAGATGCCGTTACCACCATATATTACCCATCAATTAGAGGATAAGAATCGCTATCAGACCGTTTACGCTAAACATTCCGGCTCGGCGGCGGCGCCGACAGCGGGCTTACATTTCACACCGGAACTGCTTCAGAAGATAGTAGAGAAGGGGATTGAGATTGCCCGTGTAACCTTACATGTGGGACTTGGAACCTTCCGCCCGGTAAAAGTGGATAATATTTTAGAACACCATATGCATTCTGAATTTTATATGGTAAGCAGTGAGGCGGCAGAGAAGATAAACCGTGCGAAAGATAATGGAAAGCGTGTCATCTGTGTTGGGACAACAAGCTGTAGGACTGTAGAATCAGCAGCGGATGAAAATGGAAGAATGAAAGAATGTAGTGGATGGACCGAGATTTTTATCTATCCGGGATATCAGTTCAAAGTGTTGGATTGCCTGATTACCAATTTCCATTTGCCGGAGTCAACTTTGGTGATGCTGGTGTCGGCATTGGCTGGCAGAGAACAGGTGTTATCAGCATATGAAGAAGCAATTAAAGAACGATACAGATTTTTCTCGTTTGGCGATGCCATGCTTGTGGTGTAGAGACAAATATACTTTTTGAGAAATAAAAATAGGATACCATAGAATATAATGTACGAATAAGGGGGATTAGTGTTATGAAAGAACCTAAGAAAATGGGCTTGTTGGAGCGCAAGAAATTTGAACGCAGTGTAAGGCGCCGAAAACAAAGGATTAAAACAGGGATTATTGTCTCTGTTTTGGCAGTTGTACTAATTGGTGTTTGTGTGAAGTTTAAACCATGGGAGAAAATTAACTTTGGTTCTACTGTACAAACAGGCGGTAACATCAAGAACGACAAAAATGATAAGAATGCGAAAGCGGCAAAGCGATTGGAACTGATAGAATCGGCAGAGCGCATGGCGGCGTCCTATGGTTATGATGAAGCAGTAGATATATTAAAAGGTATTGAAGGCTTCGAAAAGGATGAAGAGGTGCAGGGTATGATTTCTGATATACAAGCACAAAAGGCTGCCTGCGTACCTGTAAAATTAGAAGAAGTGACTCATATTTTCTATCATTCATTGGTGGTAGATGAAGAACGTGCTTTTAAAAATCAGGCAACTGATTCTCAAGCAGCTGGTAACAATCAGTGGATGACAACCATCGATGAATTTAATGCTATCACGCAGGAAATGTATGACCGTGGATACGTAATGGTCAGCATTCATGATTTGTACGAAGTGACAAAGGATGAGAACGGAAAAGAGGTATGGAAAGAAGCAGAAATTCTACTTCCGGAAGGAAAGAAGGCATTTGTTATGTCTATGGATGATTTAAGCTATTACCATGCTTATGATAATTACGGATATGCGGCAAGATTGGTTCTTGATGAAAACGGAGACGTGGTAAATGAATACTACGACGCCAGTGGGGAAATGAAGCTTGGTGCATACGATTACGTACCAATCTTAGACAAATTTGTAGAAGAGCATCCAGATGCATCCTACAAGGGTGCAAAGGGTATCATCGCTATGACCGGATATAACGGAGTATTAGGATACCGTACAGATGAAACTTATGATTACGACCACCCGACCTGTGACAGACATCAGAAGAAATGGATGGATGCACATCCGGATTTTGATTTGGAAACAGAACGCAAAGAGGCAAAGGCAGTAGCAGATGCTATGAAAGCAAATGGTTGGGAGTTTGCAAGCCATACTTGGGGACATATTAGAGTGGGAGACAGAAGTCTTGAAACGATCAAGAAGGATACAGAAAGATGGAAACGCAACGTGGAACCGATTATTGGAGAAACAAACACTTTAATCTTTGCACATGGTCAGGATTTCTACGCAAACTTTGGCGAATATCCATCAAGCAATGAGAAATTCCAGTTTTTCAAAGAGCAGGGATTCCGTATTTTCTGTACCGTGGATTCCACAAAATACCAGACATTCTTAGGAACTGATTATATGCGCCAGGGTAGAAGAAATCTAGATGGATACCGCATTTATAAAAATGCAATTGGAGCACAGAACAATGTATCTGATTTATTTGATGCGGCGGAAGTCTTAGACCCGGACAGACCGCCGGTGCCGGAGTTGTAGGAATATATTAGTGCCAGTGTCATTAGGACTCTGGCACTTTTGGAAGGGAAAAATAATTATGGAAGAACACAATATGCACATGTTTAAAAATCTTCATAGAGCTTCTCTTTTAATCGGTACATTTACCATTTTGTTACCACTTATCTTCTGGAACAAGATTCCGGATACACTTCCTATGCATTATGATGCTGCAGGGGAAGTAGATAATTGGTCTGATAAATCGACACTTATCTTATTGTTCTTTGTAGTTGCTTTGCTAATGGGTGTGATGAGTATTGCAGTTTATCTGGTGAAAACCAATATGGAATCGAAGTACTCCAAAGAGGCAGAAAAGTCAGAAATGCAGGTGGCATACCCAATCGTGATTTTGATGAACTTGGTAGTGCAACTTATGTTTGCATACATTATGTTTTGTTGCGTCACATGTAGACCGTTGGGAACCTTGTTTTTACCGATATTTTTAATTACGACATTTGCACCTCTTGTGTATCTGATATACAAATGTGGTAGGATTCAAGCGACGAGTGGCAGTCAGAAAGCGATGTACAAGGCGATAGAGAAGACAGAGCAAGGGGCGGTGTATCGAACAGCAGTTGACTGGTGGTTGGGACTACTTCTTGGTGGTTGTGAAGCTTTTATG
>JAZSDK010000059.1:0-6131 GCA_045531155.1 Faecalimonas sp.
AAGTTACAGTTCTGTGGCATATACTGTGGCGGATGTGCCCAGTACCAAGAGTCATAAGTACCATTGTCACAGTTGAGCATATCGTAGCCCGCATCTTGCAAATACTTCGCAGCCTTTTCGCTCTCTTCCATAGTACGTCCGATTTCTGTATATTCTTCACCCGGAACTGCTCCCACACGGAAATCTTTCACTTTTGATTCTACTGAATAACGAAGTGATACCGGGAAATCTTTTCCACATGCCACTTTAATTGCTTTTACAATATCTGTTGCAAAGCGGTATCTGTTTTCGAAAGAACCACCATATTCATCTGTACGTTTATTTGTATATGGAAGTGTAAATTGGTCAAGTAAATATCCTTCATGAACAGCATGAACTTCTACACCGTCTACACCTGCTTCCTGACAAAGTTTTGCTGTCTTTGCAAACGCTTCTACAATGGTTTGAATTTCTTTTACCGTCATTGGACGACAAGTTACATCCGGTGCCCATCTTGATGGCAGTTCACTTGGACTCGCAAGTTCATGGTCTGTGTCGATAATTGGCTTTGCAATGGTGCGAAGCACTTTGTTTTTATGTAAGAGTAATACATGGTCTGTAATCGCCCAAGAGCGTCCCATACCTGCTGTAATCTGCACGAACAATTTTGCCCCTGTCTTATGGATTTCTTCCATAAATGGTTTCAGTTCTTCGAACATTTTCTTGTTCTGCCACAACCATCTTCCGCCCAGTGTGTCTTTGATTGGAGCGATACCCGGAATAATTAATCCTACATTGTTATTTGCTCTTTCGATAAAGAGTTTCGCCGCTTCCTTATCGAAGTGATTCGGCTCCATCCAACCAAACAGTGATGTCCCTCCCATCGGACACATAACGATTCGGTTTTTGATTTCTACGTTACCGATTTTCCAAGGCGTAAATAGCGCCTCATACTTTGGATCTGTCTTTTGCATAATTTTCATTTCCTTTCGTATATCACAAAATACTATGATAAGTATAACATACTTTGCTGATTATTTCATTATAAATCCCCCTCTTTCTGTTGTGGTTTTCTTGTTTTACGGTGTATATTCAAATTTTATCTATTTGCACCGTAACATTTTTTCTTTAATTCTTGCCTCTACGGTGCAAATAATAAAAATGTATCCTTGCACCGTAGTATTTTTTGTTTGTATATACTAATACGGTGTGAAATTGATAATTAGATATTCCACACCGTATTTTACTACAATCTATTAAATTTCATTTTGTAAATTACGGTGTCAAACTGAAATTTGAACCTTCAAACCGTAATTTTATTTTTTATAACTTTATCACTACGGTGCAATCAAAATTTTCTGCCACGCGCACCGTAAAAATGCCATTTTAGCATTCCTTACATTTCCTCTGCTAATTCATAAATTAATTTTTCTGTCTTTTCCCATCCAAGACATGGGTCTGTAATAGACTGTCCGTATGTGCCACAAGATGCAGGCTGTGCCCCATCTACGATGTAGCTTTCAATCATCAATCCTTTTACTAAAGAGCGAATATCTTTATTCACTCGACGACTGTGCATAACGTCTTTACTGATTCGAATTTGTTCTAGGAATCTCTTATTTGAGTTCGCATGATTTGCATCAATCACAACACCCATGTTTTTTAGATCCTTACTCTGATAGTAATCATAGACCTTCATCAAATCTTCATAATGATAATTCGCAATGTTTTCACCTTGTGCATTCATACCACCGCGAAGAATTGCATGTGCATATGGGTTTCCTGTGCTTTCCACTTCCCATCCTCTATAAATAAATGTGTGGCTACTTTGTGCTGCAGTGATGGAGTTCATCATAATCGACAAATCTCCGCTGGTTGGATTCTTCATTCCTACCGGCACATCAATTGCACTTGCTGTCAAGCGGTGCTGCTGATTTTCCACTGAACGTGCACCAACTGCCACATATGCTAATAAATCAGACAAATATCTGTAATTTTCCGGATATAGCATTTCATCAGCACAAGAAAATCCTGTTTCCCGAAGAGCTCTCATATGCACTTGACGAATCTTTGTCAGACCTGCCAACATATCAGAATCATGCAATGGGTCCGGCTGATGAAGCATGCCCTTGTAACCGGTGCCTGTAGTTCTCGGTTTATTGGTGTAGATACGAGGGATAATAATAATTTTATCCTGTACCTTTTCCTGTATCGGACGCAATCTGTTAATGTAATCCATTACAGATTCTTCATAGTCGGCAGAACATGGTCCGATAATTAATAAAAATTTATCACTTTCTCCCGATAATACCTTCTTAATTTCCACATCGCGCGCTTCAAAATCTTCACGCATCTTGTCCGTCACCGGATACATTTCCTTTATCTTCTTTGGTATCGGTAATTTTCTTTTGAATTCACAATTCATATCTATTTCCTCCGTCTTACACTTCTCTCGTCACTTGAATTCCCAATGCTCCTATCATTTCATAATAGTTTGGAAAACTCTTTTTTACAGCCTCAGCGCCCTCTATCACACCACCGGTAAGGGTGCAAAGTGTTGCCATGGTCATAGCAATTCGATGGTCATTATGGCTGTTCAACGCCTCCTTCGGCTGTTGTAAGGTTCCTGGATGAACAATAATTTCATTCTCCAGCACGTCCACCCGAATGCCAAACTTCTTTAGTTCTTCCGCCATTACTGCCCCTCGGTCGCTTTCCTTGATTTGCAACCGTTTTGTTCCAGTAAATTTTGCACCATGTAAGGCTGCTGCCAGACCAATCAAAATTGGTCCAAGGTCCGGACATTCAGAAATATCCATCGTTGGATTGTCTGTTTTCAGGACCTCATAATATTGTTTATAAATCTGGTCTCCCTGCAGACTGTCTGTGCGAAGGCCAGATACGCTTACATTTCCGCCAATCAGATTAAATGCATCTAAAAATGCCGCGTTGGAATAATCTCCCTCCACAGTCACATCTTTTGGCTGATAGTTTTGATTTCCTTTGATAAAATATGTGTTTTCTTCCTGGCGAATTTCAATCCCAAAAGTCGTCAGAACTTCCATTGTCATCTCAATATAGGCTTTGCTTTCAACCGGTGGAAGCACTTCCAACACACTGTCCCCTTCTAACAAAGGGAGCGCGTACAAAAGTCCTGTAATAAATTGGCTGCTAATGTTGCCGGGTATCTTATAATGGGCTGCTTTTAACTGTCCTTCCACCTTCAGTCCGGTTTCGCCTTTTTCAAACAATATCCCTTGTGCTTTGCAAATCTCTTCATAAATCCCAAGGGGACGTTCAAGCAAACGCTTGGCTCCGGTAAATTCCGCAGTCTCGCCCCCTGTCAAAACGAGTGGTATAAAGAAACGCAAGGTACTTCCACTTTCCTTACTATCCAGCACTTGATTGGCACTTAACTTTTTGCCACCTGTACCCTTCATAGTAACCTTACGGTTATCTATGGTATACTCAGCCCCAAGTGCTTCTAACATCCCAAGTGTAGCCTTGATATCTTCACTTAAATCAATATTTTGAATCACCGAGCTTCCGTCTGCAAGTCCCGCCCCCATCAAAAGACGATGAGCCATACTTTTCGACGGTGGTGCAAGCACATTTCCTTGCGCCCTTCCCGAATTAATGATTACTTTCATGTTATTTTTCTCCCAAAAGCCAGTCTGTTCCGAAACGTACTGCCAACATATCCGCCAGCACAATCGCTGTCATGCTATCCACTACCACTCTCGCACGATGAATAATTGCTGGATCATGTCTTCCATGAATCTGCAGGCTTTCATTTTCCATGGTTTCTATATTTACAGTCTCTTGCTTTTTATAAATAGATGCGGTTGGTTTTACCACCGTGTTAAATCGAATTGGCATTCCATTTGTAATACCACCATTAATTCCACCATTGTGGTTTGTCTTCGTGACTACTTTCCCATCCTTGATTTCGAATGCATCATTGGCTTCACTGCCCTTCATATCTGCAAAAGCAAAGCCTTCACCAAACTCTACGCCTTTCACTGCTGGAACACTAAATAGTGCATGTGCAAGCATACTTTCCATTGAATCAAACCAAGGCTCACCAACACCAGATGGAATACCAGTCACAACGGTTTCCAATACACCGCCAACACTGTCGCCTTCCTCCGCTGCACTTACCATATAAGCATGCATTTCTTCCGCTGCTTTCTCATCCAACACCGGAAATAGCTTATTGCCTAATTCAGCGATATCTGCTGTAAAATCGCCAAATTCTCTATCCATAATCGGACCACATTTTCGGATATGACTTCCAATATAAATACCTTTGTTCTGCAGTGCTTTGATTAGAATTGCTCCAACAGCAACAATCGGTGTTGTAATCCTTCCCGAAAAATGTCCTCCACCACGATAATCTGCATAGCCATGATACTTCTCGATTGCCGTGAAATCTGCATGCCCTGGGCGCATCAGATTTTTTGTTTTCGCATAATCCTTGCTCTTTGTATTACTATTTTCAAAAAGAATACAGATTGGAGTTCCTGTGGTTTTTCCTTCAAATACCCCACTCACAATATGCGGCTCATCAGTCTCAACACGCTGAGTAGAAATTTTTCCATGGGGTTTGCGCAGTTCTAACTGTTTACGGATAAAATCTATGTCAATCTCGATACCAGGGGCAATTCCATCAATGACTGCTCCTATCTGTTCCCCATGACTTTCACCAAATAATGTTACTGTAATACTATTTCCAAATACATTTTTCATCGTTTAAAACTCCAATCTTTCGAGTACCGCTTCCATCGGCCAGTCCTCAATACTTCCCTGTCCAATCTCCGACACAAATACAACGGAACAGTTACTGTTACTTGCTTTTTTATCGTGAAGAATCGCCTCTTTTACCTCTTCCAGATTAAAGGAATAAAATTCCGGAAGTTCGAAGCCTAAGTTTTCATAAATCTCGCACAGTTGCTCCTGCACTTTTTCGCTACTCATGTATAACATACCAAGCGCCACACATTCACCGTGTAAATATCTGCCATGAGCTGCGCTTTCAAATCCATGCCCTATGGTATGACCAAAGTTTAAGATTTTACGCAGATGACTTTCCTTTTCATCTTGCTCTACTATATACTTTTTCACCAATAAAGCTTTTTCAATGATAAGGTCCAGATTATCTTTCCACTCATCATTTAGGAACAAATTAAACAACTCTTTATCATTTGTAGCCCCCATTTTGATGACTTCAAATAATCCATTCACAAGCTGACGTTCCGGCAAGGTATCCAATGTATCCGGGTCAATCAATACTGCCTTCGGCTGATAAAATGCCCCAATAATATTCTTAATTCCTGCCAGATTGACCGCTGTTTTACCGCCAATAGAAGAATCTACTTGGGATAATAGGGTGGTTGGAATGTTGTAGAAATCAACACCACGCATATAAAGTGAAGCTACAAAGCCGCCTAAGTCTCCAACAACGCCACCGCCTACTGCCACCACGCAATCCTTACGGCTAAATTGATGCTTTAGCATATCGGTTAGAATTTCTTCCGCTGTCTGTAGCGACTTGCTTCCCTCACCCTGTGGAACTACTTTTATGTATGCTTCTTTACTTTGTTCTGCCACTTTTTCAGCAAACTGAAACGGAACATCCTCATCGGTGATAATCATCACTTTACGGTCTAAGTTTAATAATTCAGACGCTCTATTTAAGTTTCCTCTTTCCAGTTCTATGTTGTAGCTGTTTTCCCCTAATTCCATGCGAATCATAACGCTAACCTCTTCTAATAAAAGAACCGGTAATTGTCAGTCAAATACCGGTTGAAATTTGTCTTTAATTATAGCACTCTGGTTTTGTTTGTCAATATGCTTTAAGGCTTTAAAGCGAAAAAGTTTTTCAACCAAAGTTTCTCTTGACTTTAAAAGTTTTAGCAAGTATACTAAAGCATGTGGCAAATGTCACTTGCCGAAATGGCTCAGTTGGTAGAGCGACGCATTCGTAATGCGTAGGTCGTGGGTTCGAGTCCCATTTTCGGCTGTTACAGCTGTTTTAGCAACAAAAAATCAGGCTTTCATGCCTGATTTTTTATTGTTTTTATGTCCTTTTTGCCCCATTTTTGCCCCACAGATTACTGCTCTTTCACATGCACAACAACCTGATTAAACGG
>JAZSDK010000172.1:0-26034 GCA_045531155.1 Faecalimonas sp.
CAAAAAGGGAACTCTGAATGTGGAAGTGTTAAGCTTTAACCGCTTGGCAAACCGTGTGTTTGAAGAGGTTGGTAATAACAGGCGAATTGTGTTAGATGATGTGGGGAAAAACTTTGTCATTCGAAAGATTGCGGGGGATAAGGAGGAGCAGTTAAAGCTTCTTGGCAGCAATTTAAAAAAGACCGGATATATCAGTGAAATCAAATCCATTATATCCGAATTTACTCAGTACGATATTACACCGGAAACCCTGAACGAGCTGTTACAAAAGGCAGAGAGCAATCCGAGCATGTATTACAAGCTTCGGGATATTCAAGTCGTTTACGAGGGATTTTTGGAATATTTAAAGGAGAAGTACATTACAGTGGAGGAGATTCTGGATGTGCTTGCTTCGGTTGTAATAAAATCAAAGCTGCTGAAAGACAGTATCATTGTTTTGGATGGCTTTACCGGATTTACACCGGTTCAGAACAAATTGCTTGGAGAACTATTGAAGGTAAGCGAAAAACTGATGGTTACAGTCACTATGGATAAAAGGGAAAATCCGTATGTGTATCAACATCCGTACCAACTGTTTGCCCTTAGTAAAAAAATGGTTACCGGTCTTATGGCAATTGCGAAAGAAAGTGGGACTCCTATTGACGAGCCTGTTTGTATGTATCAAGAGCCGGTCTATCGTTTCCGTGACAATGAAGCGTTGGGATTTTTGGAAGCCCATCTTTTCCGTTATTCAAAGGACCATTATGAGAAGGAGCAGGATAGCATTCAGATTTGGTGTGCGAAGTATCCGAAGGAAGAAGTCGATTTCGTGGCACAGGGGATTCGTCACATGGTTCGAACCAAACAGTATCGTTATAATGATTTTGCGATTATTACCAATGATTTGGCTGCATATTCGAACCAAATCGAGCAGGTGTTTACAAAATATGGACTTCCGGTCTTTATGGACGATAAAAGAAGCATATTGTTAAATTCTTGCGTGGAGTTTATCCGCAGTCTGCTTGCAATGGCGGAAAAGAATTTTACTTATGAAAGTGTATTTCGATATTTGCGTACCGGTCTTTCCGGTATGGAAAGAGAAGATATAGACAGGTTGGAAAACTATGTCATAGCCATGGGCATTAAGACATATAAGAAATGGCAGGAGCCTTGGATTCGCAGAAGTAACGGGATGGATGAGAGTGAACTTTCTGAAATCAACTGCATCCGGAAGCAGTTTGTGGATAGTGTAGAAGAGGTTATGTCTGTACTGAAAAGCAGACGAAAAACAGTTCTGGATGTTACCAAGGCACTAGAACAGTTCTTCAGAACAGAAGAACTGCAGCAACGTGTCAAAGAATATCAGTTGATGTTTGAGAAAATGGGTGAGCTTGCACTGGAAAAGGAATATGCGCAGATTTACCGTGTTGTAATCGAGGTGCTGGACCAGTTTGTGGAGCTTTTGGGAGATGAATACATTTCTATACAAGAGTATTGCGAACTTTTAGACGCCGGATTAGAGCAGGCTAAGGTGGGAATCATTCCTCCTAGCATTGATCAAGTCATCGTGGGAGATGTGCAACGTAGCCGAATTCAGGATGTAAAGGTAGTCTTTCTTGTAGGTACCAATGATATTTATATTCCGGGAAGTGTGCAAAACGGGGGACTTTTAACGGAATATGACAGAGACAAAATTTCAAGTATGGGTGTCACATTAGCACCGACTGCAAAAGAAAAAACATATATTCAAAAATTTTATTTATACCTGCTTCTGACCAAACCAACGAATCAGGTTTATTTGACATACAGCAAAACTTCTGTGGATGGAAAAGCAATCCGCCCATCATATTTGATTTCGGAGCTGACAAACATGTTCCCGAATATGAAGATTGGCCATGTTCCTTCTGGACTTTTAGAGAAGGAGCTTACCATGGAAAGCGGGTTGGATTCTTTGGTGATTGGGTTGCAGAACAAGCGCGCCGGTCTCTCGAAGGAATGGCAGGAGCTTTATACATGGTATAAGGGGCATCCGGAGTGGAACAGGAAAATAGAGCAGATTGTAGAAGCCTCATTTTATCAAAAACCAGAGAGTTTACTGACTAGAGAGACAGCAAAGAAACTATATGGTGATGTTCTGGTAAATAGTGTGACTAGGTTGGAAAAATTCTCGGCCTGCGCCTACGCACATTTTCTTACATATGGTTTGCGCCTTAAGGAGCGAGAGGAGTATCAGTTCCAGGCGGTAGACTTGGGAAATCTGTGTCATAGTTCGCTGGAAAGATTTTCAAAGAAAATCGAGCAGGAGGGCTATGGATGGGGTGATATTCCTGAGGACAGGCAGGAAGAACTGATTCAGGAAAGCGTGGACGAAAGTATTGTAGATTACAGCAATTCCATTCTGTATAGTTCTGCGAGAAATGAGTATATCATTACAAGACTGAAACGTATGTTGCGCCGCACCATATGGGCGTTAAAAAAACAACTGGGAAAAGGTGATTTCAAACCGAAAGGATATGAGGTTGCCTTTGGTGGTGTGCGAGAACTTTCCACTTCCCATATCCAGTTAGACGATTTGGGTAAAATGGTACTCCGTGGGAAAATAGACCGCATTGATACCTATGAAGATGAGGAGCACGTTTATGTCAAGATTGTGGACTATAAAACAGGAAAACAGGTCTTTGATTTAGGGGAACTTTGTTATGGACTGCAAATGCAGTTGGTTGTATATATGAATGCTGCCATGGAAATGAGTCAGCAGGAGAGTGAAGGAAAGCAGATTATTCCTGCAGGACTATTCTATTATCGTGTGCAAGATCCGATTGTGGAGAAAGTGCAGGATGAAGAGGTGTTAGAGGATGCCTTCTTAAAGGAACTGCGCCTAGATGGAATCGTGCTGAATTCACCGGAGGTTATTGATCATTTAGATAGGGAAATTGACCAGTCATCACAGGTGATTCCGGTGTCTAAGAATAAAAATGGTACCCTGGCGAAGGCTTCTAAGGTTTTATCTGCGGAAGAGTTTGCGATTATTTCCGAGTTTGCCAATCGTCAGGTGCGAAAGGTTGGGAAACAGATATTGCAAGGTGAAGCAAGTGTTTCGCCATACAAGTTAGACCAGCAATCCGCTTGCAAATATTGTCCTTACCAGGCAATTTGTGGCTTTGATGAGAAAATAGATGGATACGAATATCGGGAATTAGAAAAGCTGAAGGCGGAAGATGCCATGGAAATTATGCGGGAGGAGGCTGCAAAATGGGAGTAAGATTTACGAAAGAGCAACAGCAGGTGATTGACCTGCGAAACCGTAATATTCTTGTGTCTGCAGCGGCCGGTTCCGGAAAAACAGCGGTACTGGTTGAACGAATTATTACTCGTTTAACCAAAGATGCTTCACCTCTTAATGTGGATCAATTATTAATTGTAACCTTTACGGAAGCAGCGGCATCGGAGATGAAAGAGCGTATTCATAGTGCTATCGAAAAGGCATTAATGGAGCAGCCGGAAAATGTGCATCTGCAGCAGCAGGCAACGCTGATTCATCAGGCGCAGATTACAACGATTCATAGATTTTGTTTGTCTGTGATTCGGGAACATTTCCACACCATTGATTTGGATCCTGGATTCCGCGTAGGTGAAGAGGGTGAATTAAAACTGTTACGTCAGGATGTAGTTTGTGATGTATTAGAGCAGGCATTCGAGGAAGCAGATCCGGAATTTTTGTCCTTTGTTGAATGCTTTTCTACAGGGAAGGACGATAAAAATTTAGAAGAGCTTATTTTACGTTTGTATGAATTTTCAAGAAGCTATCCAAACCCGAACACTTGGCTTACCTTGTGTGCACAGCAGTATAATATTGGTTCGGGAGAGGAACTGGAAGAAAAAGCATATGTGCAGGAATTTTTGGACGAGGTACGGGAAAACCTGCAATACATGAAAAGCCTTTTAGAGCATGGAATCCAAGTTTGTAGAGAAGAACAGGGACCGATTGCATACGAGAAAACGTTGCAATCAGATCTGGAGCAGATGGATGTCCTATGTAAAGCGGAAAAATTTACAGAGATGAAACGGGCGCTCACCCATATTGAATGGCAGAAATTAGGCTCTAACAGAGGAATTATTGTGGACGATGCAAAGCTTCTTCAGGTGAAAGACATCCGAGACGAAGTGAAGGGGTATATCAAAAAGCTGGTAGAAAATTATTTCTATGATGAGTTGGAAAACTTAGCAGAGGATATGGTAGCCGTTCATAGTAATATGAAGATGTTAACCGGTTTGGTAACACGATTTGCGGAGCAGTTTGCAGAGGAAAAAAGGAAGAAGCATCTCATTGATTTCAGCGATATGGAACAGTATGCTCTGCAAATACTGACGAGAGAAGAAAACGGTAAATTTGTTCCAAGTGAGGTTGCAATGGCGTACCAGCAAAGGTTCGCAGAAGTCATGATTGATGAATATCAGGACAGCAACTATGTGCAGGAAGCTATTTTAACTAGTGTTTCCGGTGTGTCTAAAGGCGTTTACAATGTATTTATGGTTGGAGACGTGAAGCAAAGCATCTATCGTTTCCGCTTGTCAAGACCAGAGCTTTTTATGGAAAAATTTAATTCCTACAGCACACTGGACAGTGAAAAACAGCGCATTGATTTGCATAAGAACTTCCGTAGCAGGAAAGAGGTTCTAGACAGTACAAACTTTATATTTCAGCAGATTATGGTGCCACGACTAGGCGGAATTGATTATGATGATAAGGCGGCCTTGTATGTGGGAGCAGATTACGAAGAAAAGGCTGGAAACGAGGCAGAGGTTCTGCTGATTGAAGTTCCGGAGAGTAAAGCGAAGGAACGGATTGAGGTGGAGGCAGAGGTAATTGCCAGACGGATTAAAGATTTGATGGCGGGACACACGGTCTTTGATAAAAAGACAGGAGGATACCGTCCAGTTCGATATGGAGATATCGTAATCTTAACCCGAAGTGCTAAGGGATGGACGGAAAGTTTCTCTAGAGTGTTAGGAGACGCAGGTATTCCAACCTATGCCTGCTCACAGGAAGGGTATTTCGAGACACCGGAGATACAGATTGCGTTAAACTATCTGCAGGTGTTGGATAATCCAAGGCAGGATATCCCGTTTACGGCAGTTTTGACTTCTATGTTTGCAGGAATTACCAGCGAGGAGCTTGCAATCATTCGAAGCAGCAATCAGGAAAAGACCATGTATGACTGTATTTGTCATTATGCGAGATGTGGAGAGAATGATGCAATTAAACAGCGGATTGAGCAATTCCTGTCCACGTTAAATCACTATAGAAATCGTGTTCCATATATGGCAATCCATGTGCTTTTGTGGCAGATTCTGGAGGAGACTGGATATTGTGCTTACGTATCAGCCCTTCCGGGCGGAGAACAAAGGGCTGCAAATTTGGAAATGCTTGTGGAGAAGGCAGTGGCATTTGAAGGAACCAGTTACAAAGGGCTGTTTAATTTCGTCCGCTATATGGAGCAGTTGAAAAAATATGCGGTTGATTATGGGGAAGCCAATCTTATGGATGAAAATTCAGATGTGGTAAGTCTGATGACCATTCATAAGAGTAAGGGCTTAGAGTTCCCAATTGTTTTTGTGGCAGGTATTGGTAAGCAATTTAACATGCAGGATACAAAGAAGAGTCTTGTGTTACATTCTGAATTGGGTGTGGGTGTGGATGCCATTGACCCAATTGCACGTACCAAGGTGCCGACATTTTTGAAGAAAATGATTCAATTGAGGGAAGCAAGAGAGACAATCGCAGAGGAATTGCGTGTCCTTTATGTGGCCATGACACGCGCAAAAGAGAAATTGATTTTGACGGGCACCGTAGCAGATTTGGCAAAGGAAGTGGATAAGTGTGCAGTCCTTCGGGGATATCAAGGCATGCAGATTCCATATTATCATCTAGCCAAAGCTGTAAAATACATGGATTGGATTTTGCCTGCATTATACCGTGATAAATATATGCGTGAAGAAATTCCATTTCTAGTTACCAAAATTACACTGGAGGAATTGGCAGAACAAGAGGCTGAAGAACAGATAATCAATCTGATTACAAAGGATGTGTTACAGCAGTGGGATACAGATGTGGTCTATGCTTCAGAAATGAAACAGCAGATTACAGAGCAATTTTCCTATGTGTACCCATTTGAAAACAGTCAGGTGGTGAAGCAAAAGCTTTCTGTTTCTGAGTTAAAGAAACGCATGTATATGGAGCAGGAAGGGGAGGATGTTTTCAAAGAGGAAGACGTGATTCCGCTGTTACCAAAATTCTTGCAAGAAGAGACGGAACTTACCGGTGCATCAAGAGGTACGGCCTACCACAAATTACTTGAACTTTTGGATTTCTCAAAGGATTATGATGAGGGTAGCCTTTTGGCAAACATTGAGAAATTTGTTTCGGATGGATTTCTGTCTAAGGAAATGGCAGCGTGTATTTGTATAGGTGATATTTTAACCTTCCTTTACACCCCGATTGGGAAACGTGTGCAAGCAGCCTGCCAAAGAGGAACCTACCATGCGGAGCAGCCATTTGTGATGAGTTTTGATGCAAAGGAAATATACAAAGGTACAGATGTAGAGGAATGTGTGCTCGTACAGGGAATTGTAGATGTTTACTTTGAAGAGGATGGGGAATTGGTAGTGCTGGACTATAAGACGGATAGGGTGCGAGAAGCTTCGGAACTCGTAGAACGATATCGTACTCAACTTGACTATTATGCAAAGGCACTTGGTGAACTGACAGGAAAACCAGTGAAGGAAAAGGTGATTTACTCATTTGCTTTACACGAAGAAATCATCTGCTAAGTGGAATAAATATGTAAAAAAGGGAAATCCTCTTACCAAAAAGGGAAAGGGGATTTTTCTATGTCTAAGAAAAAACAGAAAGAAATACGGTTGTCAGAGCTTACGGAAGAAGAGAAGATGAAATATGAAGTGGCAGAGGAACTTGGACTTTTAGATAAAGTGTTAAAGGAAGGATGGCGTTCCCTGACTTCTAAGGAGACCGGAAAAATCGGCGGATTAGTCACAAAGAAGCGCCGGGAGATGAGAGTTGAAAAATAGAACATAATCTGTTATAATCAAGACACTGAAGAAAATCAGGTGAGGTTATGAACGAGAAAATTCAAGTATTAGATTTAGAAATTGATAATCTTTCAGCGAAAGAGGCCATGAAGCTTATTGTGGACTATATGGGAACGGAGCCGGTAAGTGTAATTGAGATGGTTACGATGAACACTATTGGAAAGTTTCAACAAGACGAAGAGGCAAATGCCATGTTCCAATCCTTCGAGCTTGTCCTTGCAAGTGACAAGGGAATCTTGCAGGCGACTGGTGTGAAAGAGGAACGCCGTTTGAAAGAGGTGGAAGAATTACTTATTATCAAGATGGTAATGCGATATCTTCATAAGAATGGGATTAAGGTATTTTTGTTAGCTGAGAATGGTGCAGATTTAGAGAAACTGGAAGGCTACATGAACGAAGATTATGCCAATATTCAGATCGTAGGAACTGCTACTTTGGAAGAACATGCAGTGTCAGACGATATGCTTTTGAATCTGGTGAACGGTGCGGAAGTAGATTGTATTCTATCTACCTTGTCCTCGCCGACAGAAGAAACATTTATTTATCGCAACAGAACCCTTGTCAATGCAAGAGTTTGGTTGGGGTTTGGAGATTTACTTGGAGAGATGCGAAAGCAGAAAAATGTATTTCAAAAAGTTAAAGAATTTGTCTTGAGACAGATTTTAAAGAGAGAAATGGCGAAAAAAGGGGAAAATGCATAAAAAAATGCCAAATTCCCCTTTATTTTTTTGCGATTTTGCATTAATATGATAAAAGGTTATGTATTACGGAGGGATAAAGATGATTTCGAACCAAATTCTTCAAAGTACAATTGATGGATTGAAAGAGATTACTCAAATTGATTTACATGTTTTCGACATTGAAGGCAAGATTCTTGCAAGTACATATGGAAATGCAACAGAATATACGGGCAAGGTGGCTGATTTTGCAAAATCTTCTGCAGAAAATCAAGAAGCGAAAGGATGTCATTTATACAAGATTTATGATGAGGGGCGGTTGGAATACATTTTGGTGGCAGCAGGCAATGGTAATGAGGTTCAGACTATTGGAAATGTAGCTGCTTTCCAAATAAAAATTCTTTTGGTTGCATATCAGGAGAGATTTGACAAAGATAATTTCTTCAAGAATTTACTACTTGACAACCTGCTTTTGGTAGATATTTACAATCGTGCAAAAAAATTGCATGTTGACACAGATGTGAGACGTGTTATCTTTATTATTGAAATGCCAAGCGATAAAGAGACAAATGTCTTAGAACAGGCTAGAGATGTTCTTGGCTGTCAAACCAAGGATTTCGTTACTGCTGTGGATGAGAAGAATATTATTATCGTAAAAGAAGTGAAACAAACCCAAGGATATGCGGAAATGGAGCAGTATGCGAAAGACACATTGGAAGTCTTAGAGCAAGAATGTGAAGCAGATTTTCACATTGCATACGGAACCATTGTAAGTGATATCAAAGAGGTTTCCAAATCCTATAAAGAAGCACAGCTTGCACTGGATGTGGGAAAAATTTTTTTCAGTGAGAAAAATGTGATTGCTTACAATACTTTGGGAATCGGGCGTCTTATTTATCAGCTTCCGGTGCCACTTTGTAAGATGTTTATTCGTGAGATATTTGAGGGGAAATCACCGGACGACTTTGATGAGGAGACATTGACAACGATTAATAAATTTTTTGAAAACAGCTTAAATGTTTCAGAAACCTCCAGACAGTTGTATATTCACAGAAACACCTTAGTGTACCGATTGGATAAGATTCAGAAAAGCACAGGGCTGGACCTTCGCGTGTTTGAAGATGCAATTACGTTCAAAATTGCATTGATGGTAGTGAAATATATGAAATATATGGAGACAGTGGAGTATTAATAATTTAGGAGGAGCGTATGATAGAATTAAAAGAAGTTACAAAGGAGTACGCAAAGGGGATTGCTGCGCTTAATGGAGTGAGCCTTAAGATTGAGCAAGGAGAGTTTGTATTTATTGTAGGGGATAGTGGCTCAGGCAAATCAACTTTGATTCGTCTGCTTTTGAAGGAATTAGAACCAACATCAGGAAAAATTGTAGTGATGGGAAAAGATTTGGGCAAGTTAAAACATAAAGCAATCCCATATTATCGCAGAAAGATGGGAGTTGTATTCCAAGATTTCCGTTTACTACAAGATAGAAACGTATATGAAAATATTGCTTTTGCACTTCGTGTTACAGAAACACCGACACGTGTGCTAAAGAAAAAAGTACCGGCCGCACTTTCTTTGGTAGGTCTGGCTCAGAAATACAAATCAAATCCAAAAGAATTATCCGGTGGTGAGCAACAAAGGGTTGCCATTGCAAGAGCAATTGTAAATGAACCATCTATTCTTTTGTGTGATGAGCCAACAGGAAACCTTGACCCGGTAAACTCATGGGAAATCATGAAGCTTTTGGAAGAGGCAAACCAGAGAGGCACAACAGTTGTCGTTGTTACACACAACCATGAAATTGTTGAGGCAATGAAAAAACGTGTAATCACAATGCAGAAGGGGAACATTGTGAGTGATACGAAAAAGGCGGTGCGTAAATAATGAGAATCAGTACAGTTAGATATACAGTAAAACAGGGACTTCGAAATATTTCAAGAAATAAAATGTTTTCGATTGCATCCATTGCAACGATGGCAGCATGTATTTTCTTGTTTGGTGTATTTTACTCCATTATAACCAATTTTCAATATCTCGTTGAAAAGGCAGAAGAAAGTGTTGCAATTGTTGTTTTTCTAGATGAGGATATTACAAAAAAACAAAGAGAAAATATTGAGAAAAAACTGAGTAAAAGAGAAGAAGTATTAGAAGTGAAATATGTTTCAGCAGATGAAGCATGGGAAGAATTTAGGAAAGACTATTTGGGTGAAAATAGCGATTTGGCTGATGGCTGGACAGAAAACCCATTGGAGCATTCTGATAACTTTGAAGTTTATATGAAGGATGTAGAAAAACAGGCCGATTTGGTTAAGTATGCAGAAGGTCTTGACGGCGTACGTAAGGTAAACAAATCCGAGCTTGTTGCAGATGCACTGACGAGTGTTAATATGTTAATCGCTTATGTATCCGGAGCAATTATTTTGATTTTGCTTGCGGTAGCTATCTTCTTGATTAACAACACCGTTAATATGGGTATTACTATCCGTAAGGAAGAAATTGCAATTATGAAATACATTGGTGCAAAGGATTCCTTTGTAAGAGCACCATTTGTATTGGAGGGTGTGATTATCGGTGTGGTTGGTGCAGCTATTCCGTTGACATTGCTTTACTTTGCATATGAGAAAGCAATTAATTACATTCTGACGAAATTCACAATCTTCAGTACTATACTTAATGTGGATTTCTTACCTGCGTCAGAGGTTTACAAGACTTTGCTTCCGGTGGGATTATTACTCGGAGTAGGAATTGGTTTTGTGGGAAGTTTCTTTACGATTAAGAAACATTTGAAAGCATAGGAGTTATATTAATGGAGCAGTTCGAGCAAATAGAGCATATACAACAAAAACAAAAGAACAACTTCTGGAAAGGGGCGCTTTGCGGCGCCCTTGCTATGTTAGCAGTAAGTTTAATTGTGGGCGGCACACTTATTATTTTCTCTCTGATGAAAAGAAGTACTTTAAACGGGGAAGATGGGATTGTATCTGGCCGCACACTGTGGAAGCTTGAGCAAATACAGGACCTGATTGATAAATACTATCTGTATTCGGATGAAGTAGATACGGAAGTCTTGCAGGATTATCTTGTGAAAGGATATGTAAATGGTCTGCAGGAACCATATTCGGTATACTACGACCAGGCAGAGACAACAGCACTCTTTGAGTCTACATCCGGAACATTTGGAGGAATCGGTGTTGCGATTATGCAGGATACAACAAGTGGACTAGTTACATTTACGAAAATCTACAAGAATTGTCCGGGTGAAAAAGCTGGATTTAAAGAAGGCGATGTTGTCTATAAGGTAAATGGTGAGGATGTTACCGGTCAGGATTTGGATACCATTGTTTCTCAGATTCGTGGAGAATTGGGAACTGATGTTGAAATTACTGTTATCCGTGACGGGGAAGAGTATACAGGCACTGCAACTAGGACCCTGATTGAAAACGATACCGTTGAATATGAGATGAAGGACGGCAACCTTGGATATATTCAGGTTACTGCCTTCGAGGATGTGACATTAAAACAATTTGAAGAAGCATTGGATGATTTGAATAAGCAGGGTATGAAAGGTCTTGTCATTGACCTGCGTAGCAACCCGGGTGGAAATCTGGCTACTGTAGTAGATATGGTAGACTTGATATTATCTGAGGGTACCATTGTTTCCATTAAAGATAAAAACGGTAATGGAAATGTTTATACAGCGAAGAAGGATAATAAGCTGAACGTACCATTGGTAGTTCTGATTAACGGCTATAGTGCAAGTGCATCAGAAATTTTCGCTGGTGCAGTAAAGGACCACGAACTGGGAACCTTGGTTGGAACAACCACCTACGGTAAAGGAATTGTGCAGAATGTTTATTCATTAAATGACGGCACATCCTTAAAAATTACAAGTTCTGAATATTTCACACCAAACGGAACGAATATTCATGGGGTAGGTGTGGCACCGGATGTGGAAATCGAGTATGAGTATGACGAAAATAATCCGGATAAGGATAATCAATTGGAGAAGGCGATAGAAGTATTGAAAAATGGGATGTAAATTTACATTCCATTTTTTAATGTAATATGGTAAAATAAAAACAGTATGTATTATTAAACAGGAAAGGACTAGACCACATGAAAATATTAATTCAAAATGGTTATGTTTTGGACCCGGAGAGCAAGCGCGAAGGTAAATTTGATGTCTTGATTGAAGATGAAAAAATCATCAAAGTGGCAGAACAGATTACAGACCATGCAGACAGAATATTGGATGCAAGCGGATGTTATGTGATGCCTGGCTTTATCGACCTTCATGTACATTTGCGTGATCCTGGGTTGGAATATAAGGAGACACTGGAAACCGGAGGAAAGGCGGCTGCAAGAGGCGGAGTTACTACTATCTGCGCTATGCCAAATACTAAACCGGTTGTAGATAATGGTGAAAAGGTTGCAGACGTTCATAATAGAGCCAAAACCGATTCGCCGGTACATGTGATTCAAATTGGTGCGATTACTGTAGGTCAGAAGGGACAAGAACTTTCTGATATTGAGGGGATGGCGAAAGCAGGCTGTCACGCAATCAGCGAGGATGGCAAGTCTGTTATGAATGCATCTCTTTACAGAAAAGCCATGAAGCTTGCAAAAGAGAATGAAATTTCTATCTTTGCGCATTGCGAAGATATTACAATGGTAGAGGGCGGTGTAATGCACGCTGATGAGAAGGCACAGGCACTTGGCCTCAAAGGAATTTCAAACGCAGTAGAAGATGTGATTGTGGCCAGAGACATTTTGCTTGCTAAAGAGACAGGCGTGAGACTTCATTTGTGTCACTGCTCTACAGAAGACAGTGTGAAATTAGTGGAGGCAGCGAAGAAGGAAGGACTTCCAGTAACAGCTGAGGTTTGTCCACATCATTTTGCAATGACTACTGATGATATTACAGAGGACGATGGAAACTTTAAGATGAATCCACCTCTTCGCGGCAGACGAGACGTAGAAGCGTTGAAAGCAGGACTGAAAGCAGATATTATGGATGTGATTGCAACAGACCACGCACCACATGCAGCAGAAGAAAAGAACTGTTCCATGACAGAGGCGGCATTCGGAATTGTGGGACTGGAAACAATGGCTTCCCTTACTTATACCGAATTGGTGGAAACAGGGATTATAACTCCAATGCAGATGGCAGAGAAGACAAGCTATAATCCGGCAAGGATTTTGGGATTGGATGAAAAAGGTGCCATTGCAGAGGGCAAGATTGCAGATATTGTTGTGTTTGACAAGGACAAAGAATACACAATCGATAAGAATGCATTTTACTCAAAAGGCAAGAATACACCGTTCCATGGACGCAAGGTAAAAGGTGATATTCGTTACACATTGGTGGATGGTAACGTAGTATACGAAAGATAATGATATTTGGAGGATGAGAGAGATGATTAATAAATTAGTAGCAAATATTAAGAAAACAAACGCACCTATCGTAGTAGGCTTGGACCCAATGCTTAATTACATTCCGGAGCATGTGCAGAAAAAAGCGTTTGCAGAATTCGGAGAAACATTAGAAGGGGCGGCAGAAGCAATTTGGCAATTTAACAAGGAAATCGTAGATAAAACCTACGATTTAATTCCGGCTGTAAAACCACAAATCGCAATGTATGAGCAATTCGGCATTCCGGGTCTTGTTGCGTTCAAGAAAACAGTAGATTACTGTAAAGAGAAAGGCTTAGTAGTAATCGGTGATATCAAACGTGGCGATATTGGTTCTACATCAGCAGCTTATGCAGTAGGACATGTTGGTCGTGTGCAAGTGGGAAGCAAGACATATGTACCATTTGATGAAGATTTTGTTACAGTAAATCCATACCTTGGTTCAGACGGTGTAGACCCATTTATCAAAGTATGTAAAGAAGAAAATAAAGGTATCTTCGTATTGGTGAAAACATCAAATCCATCTAGCGGTGAATTCCAAGACCGTTTAATCGAAGGCAAACCATTGTACGAAATCGTTGGTGAAAAAGTGGCTGAATGGGGTGCTTCTCACATGGGAGACGATTACAGCTACGTTGGAGCAGTAGTTGGTGCAACTTATCCGGAAATGGGAAAAGTACTTCGTAAGGTAATGCCAAAGGCATATATCTTGGTTCCGGGATATGGCGCACAAGGCGGTAAAGGAAAAGACTTAGTACACTTCTTCAATGAAGATGGACTTGGCGCAATTGTAAACTCTTCACGTGGAATTATCGCTGCTTACAAGCAAGAAGCTTATGCAAAATTTGGCGCAGAAAACTTTGGGGAAGCATCAAGAGCAGCAGTAGAGGATATGGTATTAGACATTGCAACAGCGCTAAATAATCGTTAGGAGAATAGACATGGCAGATAAAAAGAAAGAAATCGCATTGGTGGTTTCTCAGGAACAACTTGCGGATAACATTTTCAGTATGTGGATTCAGACCGAGGCGGCTGCATCTGCAAAGCCGGGACAATTTATTTCTATGTATACAAACGATGGAACCAAATTGCTTCCAAGACCAATTAGTATCTGTGAGATAGATAAAGCAAATGGAAGATTGCGCGTGGTCTACCGCGTAACAGGTGAAACAACCGGTACAAAAGAATTTTCTCAAATGAAAGCAGGAGATACAGTTCCTGTTGTTGGACCACTCGGAAATGGATTTCCATTGGAAAAAGCGGAAGGCAAGAAAGCCTTCCTTATGGGTGGTGGAATCGGTGTTCCACCAATCCTTGAACTTGCAAAACAATTAAACTGTGAGAAACAGATTGTCGTTGGATACCGTGATGAACACACATTTTTAAAAGAGCAGTTTGAAGCAAATGGTACACTTTACATCTCTACAGAGGATGGCAGTGTTGGGACAAAAGGTAATGTTATGAATGCAATCGCTGAGGACAATTTGACAGCAGATATCATTTACGCGTGTGGTCCTACACCAATGCTTCGTGCAATTAAAAATTACGCAGAAGAAAATGGAATTGAATGCTACATTTCTTTGGAAGAAAGAATGGCATGTGGAATCGGTGCCTGCCTTGCATGTACATGTAAGAGCAAAGAAAAAGATCATCATACAAACGTAAATAACAAACGTATCTGTAAGGATGGTCCGGTATTCTTGTCTACGGAGGTTGAAATCTAATGGATATGCGTGTAAATATTGCTGGTGTTGAATGGAAAAATCCTGTAACGGTTGCATCTGGAACCTTTGGCTCAGGGGCGGAATTTGCGGACTTTGTAGATTTGAATAAATTGGGTGCAGTTACGACAAAAGGTGTTGCAAATGTTCCTTGGGCAGGAAATCCAACACCGAGAGTGGCAGAAACCTACGGTGGCATGATGAATGCCATTGGACTTCAAAATCCGGGGATTGATTTGTTTTGTGAAAGAGATATTCCATTTTTAAGACAATACGATACGAAGATTATTGTCAACGTTTGTGGTCATGCACCGGAAGAATACTTTGCGGTAGTGGAAAGACTTGCAAATGAACCAATCGATATGATGGAAATCAACATCTCTTGTCCAAACGTTAATGCAGGATTCTTAGCATTTGGACAAGACCCAAAACAAGTGGAAAAATTAACTGCAGAGATTAAGAAACGTGCAAAGCAACCGGTTATTATGAAGCTGACGCCGAATGTAACCGATATTACGGAAATAGCGAAGGCGACAGAAGCAGGAGGAGCAGATGCCGTTTCCTTAATTAATACTTTGACTGGTATGAAGATTGATATCAATCGTAAAACATTTGCGATTGCAAACAAAACAGCCGGTGTATCAGGGCCTGCAATTCATCCAATTGCAGTTCGTATGGTATACCAAGTGGCAAATGCAGTTCAGATTCCAATCATTGGTATGGGTGGAATTGCAAGTGCGGAGGATGCAATTGAAATGATTCTTGCAGGAGCAAGTGCGGTAGCTGTGGGAACCGCAAACTTCCACAATCCTGGAATTACTATGGAAATTGTGGATGGAATCGAAGAATATATGAAGAAAAACGGATTCAACTCAGTAAAAGAGATGGTTGGATTGGTGAAATAAGAATTTTATGTATGCTCGGACTTACTTGCCCGAGCATTTTTAAAACATTTTATCTCGACTTTCGCCAAGACTATTTACGAAATTCTCCATGTCTGCACGGGTGTGCATCTGGCGGCTCTTTTCAACTGTTGCAGATTTTTCGGCATCAGTCATATTTGCAAAGACTTCCATAGATTTTGCATTTGCTGCCAGAGACAAACCGAATCCAATTGGCATTTCTCCACCTTCACCAATATTCCATTTTTCATCCATGTATGTCACCTTCCTGTTTGTAAAATATAATGTTAGTGTGATGAAATTGAGTGATTTTATGCGGCAATTCTTCTGTAATTTACCAAAGAACAAACTTAATCACACGTTTTCAAAATATGCATACGATATATGGAACTCATTTTTTGAGGTGTTTTATGTTTTTAAAGAATCAAACAAAACCGTATGCTGTCGCAGAAGTTGCAGGTAATGCCAATTATCCTGACGTTGATGGAACTGTTTCGTTTTATGATGTATATGGTGGTACCTTTGTGGTGGCAGACATTAGAAATCTACCGGATAGCGAAAGTTTTCATGGTTTTCATATTCATGACGGAAATAGTTGTATGCCGATGCAGGAGGGCGGACATTATAACCCAACAAATCAACCACATCCGATGCATGCAGGAGATATGCCGGCGCTACTTGCCAGTGATGGTATGGCATTTAGTGCATTTTACACCAATCGCTTCTATCCGGAGGATATTGTAGGAAAGGTTGTGATTATTCATGCAAACCCAGATGATTTCAAATCGCAGCCGTCAGGAAATCCTGGCGCGATGATTGCGTGTGGGGAAATCAGAGAAAAGTAAAAAAAGAGGCGTGAGAGTGTTATTCTCACGCCGTTTATACAACAACATAATTGAATATTAACAAGTCTAAAAAAGAGCCTGAACGAAAAGGAATACCATCGTAATTGCCACAAGTGCTACCGCTACTACAAGAAATAAATCTGACCAGAAAGAGGATTTGTTTTCATTTCTTACATTCAAACGTTTATAAGAGATGGACTTTTTAGAATGTTTAAGCAACATTGCAAGTGGGTCGGTTTGTTTCAGGATTCGATTACGAAAATCCTTAATCCAATTCACATCATCTCTTGTGCAAAGTTCTTCGTCAAATGAGCCCTCTGTATGTGCCAAATGATTTCTAATATGCCGAAGTCGTATTAAGTCACTTAAATCTGATTTCCAATTCGGAACTTCGCAGGCATCATTCCAATCCACGCTTTTCATATCATTAATATAGCTGGTGACACCCGGTTGGCCGCCATATAGTTCACTGCATAATTTATCAAGTTGTTTATATTCTTCTAAAAAGATAAGATTCAGATTGTTCATATTATTTTCCTTGCTGTTTGCACCAGATTCCCATTACCCATTTTACCGGTAACAGCTTCACCAATCTCACCTGCATTCTAACAGGGAATCCCATGATGGAAACGGATTTTCTCTTACGTAAATCTTTCATGGCTTTATCCACTACTTGCTGAGAGGTGTAGAAACGGTCATAATATTTGATGGTGTCATCATGAACCGCACGGTTAAAGAATTCTGTTTTAATCCAGTGTGGAGCTATGGCCATTACATGAATCTTGCGTTTTTTCAGTTCCATTTCCAAAGCTCTTGAGAAATTCATCACATAAGCTTTGGAGGAGCCGTATACATTGATATATGGCACTGGTTGCCAAGAGGAGTTGGAAGCTAAATTTAGTAAGTGACTACCGGCTGGCATATATGGAAGACTGATGTGGGTCATAGCGGTTAACCCTTTTACGTTTAAATCAATCAGATTTAATTGTTTGTCCAAATCCAACTGTGAGAATTCACCAAACAATCCGAAACCGGCATTGTTAATCAAAACTTGAATTTCCGGTTTGTGTTCTTCCAAAAGTTCTTTGTAGATTTCATAGCTTTCAGAAACAGCCAAATCCAATGTAATTGGGCGAATCTTTGTACGGCAATCCTTTTGTAATTCTAATAGACGTTCTTCTCGTCTGGCGATTACCCAGATTTCATCCAATGTAAATTCTTTATCAATGGCATAGACAAAATCTCGTCCCATGCCACTGGAAGCGCCGGTAATTACTGCGATATTCATAGTATTCCTCCAATTTTAAACAGTTTCAAATTCTTCTACAATTTCTTTTGAAGGTGGAGCAGTTAATAAGCTTACCACTACGATAGTAATGCTTGAAAGTATGAATGCAGGAAGCAATTCGTAGATACCCCATATACCGCCAAGTGGCGCAATCAGGTAGTGCCAAACGAATACCATCACACCACCAACAATCATTCCGGCCAAAGCACCGTTACGGTTCGTGCGTTTCCAGAATAATGAGAACAACATTAATGGTCCAAAGCAGGCACCGAATCCGGCCCATGCAAATGATACAATGTTAAATACGGAACTGTTTGGGTTCCATGCAATGATAACACCGATTACAGAAATCAAAACAACGGTTACTCTTGCAACAATCATAGAAGCTTTCTGCGAAAGTTTTAATCCAAAGCAGTCAACTAACAGGTTCTTGGACACACTGGATGAAGCAGCAAGAAGCTGAGAGTCTGAAGTTGACATTGTGCAAGCAAGGATGCCGGCAAGAATGAGACCTGCCATAATGATTGCCAATACACCGTGTTCACTTAACAGCATAGCAACCTTGATAATTAATGTTTCAGCTTCAGAAGAACCTTCCAGTACATCAATAGCTCCAACCTTTGACATAGAGTATCCGATAATACCGATAAAGATAGCAACAGCCATGGAAATCACAACCCATACAGTAGCAATTCTTCTGGAAAGTTTTAATTTGTTTTCATCTTGAATACCCATAAAGCGCAATAAAATATGTGGCATACCAAAGTATCCAAGTCCCCATGCCAGTGTAGATGCAATCGTTAATCCTGTGTATGTAGAAGAAGTACCGGTCACAGGATCATGAGTAGCAAACAAACCCATATAACCGTCCAAATTTCTAGCGTTATCAAGTACTGAATCCATTCCACCGGCAACATTTACACCAAACACAACAACGATAATGAGTGCGCCTGTCATAATAATACTTTGAATCAAATCCGTAGTGCTGGCTGCAAGATAACCACCTAAGGCAGTGTAAGCAACAATGATAATTGCGCTAACAATCATAGCTGGAACATACGGAATATCAAATAAAGTAGCAAATAATTTTCCGCAAGCTGCAAATCCGGAAGCAGTATATGGAATAAAAAATACTACAATAAATATTGCGGAAACAGCAAGAATTAAACGGCTGTTGTCACGATAACGGTTTGAGAAAAACTCCGGAAGCGTAATTGAATTATTTTTTGCAGTATAGCGACGGAGTCTTTTTGCTACAATCAGCCAGTTTACATATGTCCCGATTGCAAGACCAATTGCGGTCCAGCCGGCATCAGCAACGCCTGTGAGATAAGCCACTCCCGGAAGTCCCATTAAGAGCCAACTACTCATATCAGAGGCTTCTGCACTCATGGCAGTTACGATAGGCCCAAGCTTACGTCCTCCAAGATAGAAATCGCTAACGTCGTTGTTCTTGGCTGAAAAATAAACACCAATTAAGACCATTGCGATAAGGTAAATAAAGATGACTGTTAAAAGTCCAATGATAGTATTTGTCATTTTAGTCTCTCCTTTTAATAACTTAATAATTTAATAATGTAATTCGCTAAAGTATACCATAAATTCGACTAAAGTGCAATTGAAATGAGCATTTTTTTGTGATACTATAGTAAAAGGAAAAAACTTGAAACTCAAGGAGGATATAGAGATGGAACAATATAAGAAAGAGTTTATCGATTTTATGGTAGATAGCAAGGTGTTAAAATTTGGAGATTTCACATTAAAGAGTGGTAGAAAATCTCCGTTTTTCATGAATGCAGGCGGATATGTGACAGGTTCACAGCTGATGAAATTAGGAGAATATTATGCAAAAGCAATTCATAACACATATGGGGATGATTTTGACGTGTTGTTCGGACCGGCTTACAAAGGAATTCCAATTGCAGTTGTTACAGCCATTGCATACAGCAATTTGTTTGGTAAAGAAGTTCGATATTGTTCAGACCGTAAGGAAGAAAAAGACCATGGCGCAGATAAAGGAAGCTTCCTTGGCAGCAAACTGCAAGATGGAGATAGAGTAATTATGATTGAAGATGTAACCACATCTGGCAAATCAATGGAAGAAACAGTACCAAAGGTAAAAGGTGCAGCAGATGTAGAAATCGTTGGACTTATGGTTTCCTTGAATCGTATGGAAGTTGGAAAAGGTGGAGAAAAGAGTGCCTTGGATGAAGTGAAAGATTTATATGGTTTCCCAACCGCAGCAATTGTATCTATGGCTGAAGTTGTAGAACATTTATACAACAAAGAGTACAATGGTGAAATTATTATTGACGATACATTGAAAGCGGCAATTGACGCATACTATGAACAGTATGGAGTGAAATAGTAGGAGACGAAGGTAAGTGAAAAAGAAAATAATATTTGGGTTGTATATTTTCTTTTTGTTGTATTTTTTGATTTTTTCTGAAATATATGGAAGAAGCGGAGTTATGCAAGATTATCATTATAATATAACTCCATTTCAAGAAATAGAGCGCTTCTGGAGATACAGGGAACAATTGGGCTTAATGGCATACATCAATCTGTTTGGAAATGTACTGATTTTCGTGCCTTTTGGCTTCATGGAACCGTTGGCGAGTAAGAAAAGGAGTTTTTGGGCAACACTTGTAGATGGATGTTTGTTAAGTCTCTCGGTTGAAATCTTTCAGTTCATAACGAAGGTGGGACGTTTTGATGTAGACGATTTAATGTTAAATACGACTGGTGTAGCATTAGGGTATATATGTTTTCTTGTATGGAATGCGATAAGGAGAAAGTATGGCACGAAGGGATAAAGAACGACAGAGAGAAAGAGAACGTAGGAATAGAAAAAGACGCAAATACGGGCAGGCACAGTTGAAACATGCCAAAAGAGGAATATGGTCGTGTGTTTTGAGTGGTATTGTGCTGGTTAATATGACCGCACTGTTTATTAAAGCCTATGTTAGCGAAGGAACGGCGGCACCAATTATTGGCGGCTTCGGTTTAGTTGCATTTGTGCTTTCGGGTTGTGGTATGTATCTGGGACTTAGGGGATTTAAAGAACGTGAAAAGGACTACTTAACATGTAAAATCGGCACCACGTGTAGTGCTTTTTTTATCTTAGTATTTATCATAATTTTTTGTAGAGGTTTATTTTAATGAATGAAAGATATGAACTTGCGATAGAACGTATTCGTGCTATTGTAAATGAAGATACAGTAAATGAAAAATACCGTAATTATTTTCAAAGTGTAGCAAATTTTATTTTGGAAATTGACGCGATTAAAACGCGTTTGGAGACAAAACCAAATGATAGCTGTACTTTGGAAGAACTGAAAAATGAAAATGCAAGCATTTATAGAGATGTTCTCAGTGAAAACTATGAAATGAGCTTCGCAAATCCATCTTATGCAACTGCCAAGATGGGCGAGGAGATTGGGAAAATACTTAGTTTTCTATATGCCGAAATCCGAAGTGAAATACCATACGTGTATGAGCAACGTTTGGAATATCTGACCATTTGCAATGAATTGTTTATTGAAGTTTATAACTGCTTTGAAGGTGTGGAAGAACCGGATCTAGAAGAATTGAAAAGTATCATTTACTGGTATGCAAGTGATTACTGTGATGTGTTTATGACGGACCGCATTGCAGAGCAAGTGAGTCCGGAATGTACATTTGCAACGGATATTGTAATGAACAGCAATCTCAGTGACTTAGGTTACCTGTATTATTATGGAGAGTTTGTTTCGGAAAATGAGATTCAAACAGCCAAACATCTGAATTCACTTCCGCCGGAAGTAATTGACCGTATGGCTGAGGTTTATACGGAGGGCTACCGAAAAGGTTTTGAAGTAGCGGGCATTGATTTGTCGAAAAAAACAGTTGTTAACGTGCGTTATCAATTAGGTTTTGAGCGTGTGATTCGAAAAGCAATTGAGAATTTTGCGAAAATGGGACTGCGCCCAAGTATTTATCGCGCGGCTGTTAATGTTGTCACAAAAAGGCAACAACATAAGATTGGTTATTGTGGCGGTAATCCGAACAAACAGTATGATTATGACCATCGTGATGACCAGGCGTTGTTTTTGGATAAAAAATATATTGAACGTAAATTAGATGTTATGAAGAATGCTTACGAACAGTACAAGGAATGGGCGGCAGGATTTGCCGGTCCGGCTGTTATGGAAGTGTTTGGAGAAGAACCGTTTTCACCAGTTCAGAAATCGGAAGCCATTCAATTGAGCGAAAAACAACAGCAGTTATCTGTTTTGTATGATAGTAAGTCGGGGCAACTGACCAATCAGTATATCAAGGGTGATGAACGTAGTTTTACTATTATCGCATACCCAGTTCCGGAGATTGGTGATAAATATACCGAAATTTTTGATGAGATTATTCGCATTAATACCTTGGACGCAAATCTGTATGAAAAAGTGCAGCAGACTATAATAGATGCACTTGACCAAGGTGAATATGTACATGTGCTTGGCAAGAATGGAAATGAAACAGATTTAAAAATTCAATTATATAGATTGCAGAATCCTGATAAAGAGACGACCTTTGAAAACTGTGTGGCAGATGTTAATATTCCGGTTGGAGAGGTATTTACTTCGCCGGTTTTGGAAGGCACAGATGGGGTACTCAATGTAAGCAAAGTATATTTGAATGAATTGCAGTATCGTGATTTGAAGATGACCTTTAAAGATGGAAGACTAACGGATTATAGTTGCAGTAACTTTGAAGATGCAGAAGAAGGTAAGAAATTTATCAAAGGAAATGTACTTCACAATCATGACACTTTGCCAATGGGGGAATTTGCAATCGGAACAAACACTACAGCTTATGTAGTGGCAAGGAAATATCAGATTGAGGATAAATTCCCAATCTTGATTGCAGAAAAGACGGGACCGCATTTTGCAATTGGTGACACCTGTTATAGTTGGAGCGAAGAAAATCGTGTGTACAATCCAAATGGGAAAGAGATTGTTGCAAAAGACAACTCTGTATCTATTTTGCGAAAGGAAGATGTTGCGAAGGCATATTTTAATTGTCACACGGATATTACCATTCCATATGATGAGTTGGGACAAATCAGTGTTGTTAAGGCAGATGGAACGAGAATACCAATTCTGTTGGATGGAAGATTTGTGTTGGCGGGAACAGAAGTGTTGAATGAAGCATTTAACGGTTGACATTCCGTCGGCCCGTTAGTAAAATGACTTATAAGTGGGAAAGTATTTATTTTTATTACTTATAAAACAAAAGGAGAAAAAAAGATGCCAAAAGTAGGAATCGTAATGGGAAGTGACTCTGACCTTAAGGTTATGGGCAAAGCAGCAGACATGCTGGAGAAATTTGGTATTGAGTATGAAATGACAATTATTTCAGCTCACCGTATGCCAGATGTATTTTTTAACTATGCGAAATCAGCAGAAGAGAAAGACTACAAAGTAATTATCGCAGGAGCAGGAATGGCAGCACACCTTCCGGGTATGTGCGCAGCATTGTTCCCAATGCCAGTTATCGGAGTTCCGATATCAGGAAAGAATTTAGATGGTATGGATGCAGTTTATTCCATTTTGCAGATGCCACCTGGAATCCCAGTTGCTACAGTTGCAATTGATGGTGGAGCAAATGCAGGTATCTTGGCAGCAAAGATTCTTGCAACATCGAATCCGGAGATTTTGGATAAGTTGAAAGCATACTCTGTAGAAATGAAAGAAACAGTTCAAGGAAAAGCAGACAAATTAGCTGAACTTGGACATAAAGAATACATGAAACAAATGTAAGAGACATGGAGGATAAAAAGATGGATTATAAGAACGCGGGCGTAGATATTGAAGCTGGTTACAAATCAGTAGAACTTATGAAAAAACATGTTCAGGCAACAATGAGACCTGAAGTACTTACAAATATCGGTGGTTTTTCAGGAGCTTTCTCTATGGAGAAATTTAAAGACATGGAAAAACCAACACTTGTTTCCGGAACAGACGGTGTAGGAACAAAATTAAAATTAGCATTTATCATGGACAAGCATGATACAATCGGTATCGACTGTGTGGCAATGTGTGTAAATGACATCGCTTGTGCAGGTGGAGAACCTTTATTCTTCTTAGACTACATTGCATGTGGTAAGAATGAACCAGAAAAAATCGCAACAATCGTTAGTGGTGTTGCAGAAGGCTGTATCCAATCAGGTGCAGCATTAATCGGTGGTGAAACAGCAGAAATGCCAGGTTTCTACCCTGTTGACGAATACGACCTTGCAGGTTTCGCAGTTGGTGTAGTAGATGAAAAAGACTTGATTACAGGAAAAGATTTGAAAGCGGGAGATGTGCTTATCGGCATGGCATCTTCAGGTGTACATAGCAATGGTTTCTCTTTGGTTCGTAAAGTGTTTTCAATGACAGAAGAATCTTTAAAGAGAGAATACGACCAACTTGGATGCACATTAGGAGAAGCATTACTTGCGCCAACTAAGATTTATGTAAAAGCATTACGTACAATTAAAGAATCAGGTGTTACAATTAAAGCATGTAGCCATATCACAGGTGGCGGATTCTATGAAAACATTCCACGTATGTTGAAGGATGATACACATGCTGTTGTGAAGAAGGATAGTTACCCAATCCCACCAATCTTCAAAATGTTAGCTGTAGATGGTGATATCGAAGAACAAATGATGTACAACACATTTAACATGGGACTTGGTATGGTACTTGCAGTTGATGAAAAGGATGTAGAAAAGACACTTGCTGCTATCAAAGAAGCAGGAGAAGAAGGATACGTTGTAGGACACATCGAAGCAGGCGATAAAGGAGTAACTTTATGCTAAGAGTTGTTGTATTGGTTTCCGGAGGGGGAACAAATTTACAAGCAATTATAGATGCAGTTGATGATGGAGCGATAACGAATACAGAGATTGTAGGTGTTATCAGTAATAATAAAAATGCATATGCATTGGAACGAGCAAAGGCCAAGGGTATCCCTGGCCAATGCATTTCTCCAAAGGATTATGAGACTAGGGCAGAATTTAATGATGCATTATTGCAGGCAGTAGACGAACTGAAGGCAGATTTATTAGTTTTGGCAGGTTTTCTTGTAGTGATTCCGGAGAAGATGATTGAAGCGTATCGAAACCGCATTATTAACATTCATCCATCGCTTATTCCGGCATTCTGCGGAACTGGCTTCTATGGTTTGAAGGTGCATGAAGCAGCTTTGGAAAAGGGTGTGAAAGTGGTAGGTGCAACCGTGCATTTTGTGGATGAGGGAACCGATACAGGAGCCATCATTTTACAGAAGGCAGTTGCTGTTGAAAAAGGCGATACCCCTGAGATTTTACAACGTAGAGTCATGGAACAGGCAGAGTGGAGGATTTTGCCACAGGCAATTGATCTGATTGCAAATGATAAACTGGAAATGATTGACGGAAAAGTGTGGATAAAATAGGAGAATTCAGATGAAAGTATTAATCGTAGGAAGTGGCGGAAGAGAACATGCAATCGCATGGAAGGTAGCCCAAAGCGAAAAAGTAGATAAGATTTACTGTGCGCCGGGAAATGCAGGTTGTGCAGAATACGCAGAATGTGTTGCAATCGGTGCAATGGAATTTGACAAATTAGTTGCATTTGCTAAGGAAAAAGAAATTGACCTTACGGTAATCGGAATGGATGACCCATTAGTTGGCGGAGTGGTGGATGCGTTTGAAGAAGCGGGACTTCGCGTATTTGGACCACGTAAGAATGCAGCTATCTTGGAAGGCTCGAAAGCATTTTCCAAAGACTTAATGAAAAAATACAATATTCCAACTGCCGGCTATGAGAATTTTGACAATGCAGAAGATGCACTTAGCTACTTGGAAACAGCAAAATTTCCAATCGTATTGAAGGCTGACGGTCTTGCACTTGGAAAAGGCGTATTAATCTGTAATACGTTAGAAGAAGCACAAGAAGGCGTTCGCTCTATTATGTTGGACAAACAGTTCGGTACAGCCGGAAATCGTATGGTTATCGAAGAGTTTATGACAGGACGTGAAGTTTCTGTGTTATCCTTCGTAGATGGAAATACCATCAAGACTATGACATCTGC
>JAZSDK010000089.1:0-5025 GCA_045531155.1 Faecalimonas sp.
TATTTGAGGTTAGAGTATGAAAAAAATTCAAATTAGCAAAGAGGATATCAAACAATATTTTCAGCAAAGAAAGCAGAGAAGACAGGCAATTCTGGAAAAGCAAAGAAACAGTAAATTTGCCAAAGCAATGGCGCCAATTTATTTGTGGATGAACCGATTTTCTCTGATTTTACAATTTCTGTTAGCAGGAATTATTAACTTTACGATTGAAGCGATTTCAAGACACAGCATGGGAGAAGCGTGGGAGTATTTGACCATGACACCATGGCCATTTCTCTTTAACACATATATGATTTTTGTAACATTTTTGCTTGTATATATTGTGAGAAGACGTGTTTTCTTCCGTATTATCATCAGTGTATTCTGGCTGGTCATCGGATGTGTAAACGGATATATGTTAAGTGTTCGTGTTACACCATTTAATGCGCAGGATTTGAAGGTTATCGATGATGCGATGTCCATGATTGACAAATATTTTACCGGTACACAAGGCGTATTGTTAATCCTTTTGATTTTGGCTGTTCTGGCATGGCTGGTTTCCATGTGGAGAAGAGGCGGCCAGTATACAGGAAAAGTATATAGAATACCCGCAATCGTTGTATGTGTCATAGCATTTGCCACACTTGGAAAGGTGACAGATTTTGCAATTGAAAAACGTGTGGTATCCGATTATTTTGGAAACATTGCGTTTGCGTATGAAGATTATGGTTTGCCATACTGCTTTACTGCAAGTATGTTTAACACAGGTATTGATAAGCCAGACAAAAGGGAGTACGAGGAAAAAGAGGTTCTTGCCATTACAGAAAACGGAAAGCTTTTGGAGTCAAGTACAACTCGAAAAGAAATGCCGAATATCATTTTGATTCAGTTGGAATCCTTCTTCGATCCGGATGAGGCAGAATTTTTTGAAACAACAAAGGACCCAATTCCAACCTTCCATTATTTGATGGAAAATTATTCGTCCGGTTACTTTAAAGTACCATCGGTTGGTGCGGGAACAGCGAACACAGAATTTGAAGTGCTTACGGGTATGAGCATGCGCTATTTTGGTCCTGGTGAATATCCGTATAAAACATATGTTAAGAAAGAAGGACATGCAATTGAAAGTGTTGCAACTGCTTTGAAAACATTTGGGTATGGCGCACACGCACTTCACAACAATGGCGGTAACTTCTATAGCCGTGCCGATGTGTTTAAAAATATGGGCTTTGACAGCTACACAAGTGAAGAATTTATGAATGTGCTTCAGTTTACAGAAAACGACTGGGCAAAGGATGATATTTTAACAGAGCACATCCTAAATGCAATGGATTCCACAGAACAACAGGATTTTGTATTTACAATTACCGTACAAGGCCATGGAGATTATCCGGAGAAAAAAGTATTAGATAATCCATTGATTGAAGTGACCGGAATTGAAGATGAAGGTCAGAAGAATGCATGGGAGTACTTTGTAAACATGTTGTATGAAACAGATTTGTTTATTGCAGATTTGATTTCAGAATTGGAACAAAGAGGAGAGCCTTCTGTGCTGATTCTTTATGGCGATCACCTTCCAACTATGGGATTGGAGGCAAGTGACTTAAAGAGTCGTTACCTGTTCAACACTAACTATGTTGTTTGGGATAATATTGGCTTAAAAGAAGAAGACCAGACCCTTGCAACCTATCAGTTGATGGCGGATGTTTTTGAAAAGTTGGATCTTCATTCAGGAACCGTATTTAACTATCATCAGACAAGAAGACAGACTTCAAACTACCTGGCTGACTTGGAATTGTTACAATATGATATGTTATATGGTGAAAGATACACTTATGGTGGAAAAGCCAATGCACCTAAGGTAGATGATCATTTCCAAATGGGAATCCTGGATGTGTCATTATTTAATATGGAGACAGACCCGGAGGGACATTATATTTTCTATGGTGAAAATATGACAAGAAACACCAAGATTTATATTAATGATGAGAAACAGAGCACATCGTTTGTCAACGATACTCGTATTGAATTGAAGAAATCAAAACTTTCAGAGGGTGATAAGATTGTGGCTTGTCAGGTTGGTTCCAGCAGTCGAATTTTCCGTTCATCTGTTGAGTATCGGTATAATATGGGACAGCTTGTATTGGCTGAAAATTATGTGGAGCCGGTAGAACCTGATGTGCAGGAAGGAACAGACACAACGGAAGGTGCGGATACGACGGGAAATACGTCGCCGACTGAAAATCCGACACCATAGCCGTAGAGAAACCTCGAAAAATGCGCACGGTAGCATATTGATTTTTTAAGAATCTGTGCGTATGATAGTTTTGTTAGAGGGAGGAAACAAATGTTAAATTTTGAAGAAGAATTGAAAAAATTCAAACCTTGTCTTGAGGTGGAAGATATAGAAGAAGCAGTATATCAAGAGGATTTAACAGACATGACAGATATCTTGAAGGAACTTCAGAAGAAATAATAGAGTGATGGTGAAAGAAGTGGAATATGCAAAGAAATTAGTATACCTGTCCAATCAATGGTATAACGATGGTTTAAAAAAAGCGAATATTCGAGACCTTTCAGGTGCCGCTCTCTCTTTGAAAAAAAGTCTTCAGTACAATCGAGACAATATTGCAGCTAGAAATCTGCTTGGTTTAGTTTACTATGGACGAGGAGAAATTTCAGAGGCTCTTGTGGAATGGATTATCAGTAAAAACATTAAGAGTCATGGAAATATTGCGAATTACTATATAAAGAAGGTGCAGGAGTCGAAGACAGAGTTGGAGACCATTGACCAGGCAGTGAAGAAATTCAATCAGTGTTTGGTCTACTGTCAGCAGAATGGAGAAGATTTAGCAGCGATCCAGTTGAAAAAAGTAATCTCTGCTCATCCTACATTTCTGAAGGCATATCAGTTGTTAGCACTAATCTATATGCAGACGGAGCAATATGCAAAGGCAAAGCAAATGATTCGAAGAGCCCATCGTTTGGATTCGACAAACGAAACTACTCTTCGTTATATGCATGAGTTGACACAGCTTTACAAGGATAAAGCAACAAAACTGAAAACAGAACGGGCCCAAACTGTTTCCTATAATCTGGGAAATGAGACAATTATTCAACCCGTTTCAGCGACATTGAAGGACAATGCTGCCATACTTACGGTACTGAACATTGTGATAGGACTTGTGGTTGGAGCTGCAGTTGTAGGATTTCTGGCGGTGCCAACCATGAAGAAAAAAATGACGTCAAAGACAAATAAAGAAATCATTGTTTACAGTGAGCAGATTGCCGCATTGGAGAGTGAACTGGACCTTCAAACCAAGGAATTGGAGAAGTATAAAGCGGAGAGTAAAGCAACCGAAGAGCAAAAAGCAATTGCACAGAGTACACAGGAGAGTTATGAAGCGTTAATCGTTGCGATTGAACATTACAACAAGGAAGGGTACAGCAAAAGCAAATTGGCGGAGGAGCTACTTGCAATCAATGCAACTGCCTTGGGAGCAACGGCCAAAACCAAATATGATGTAATGACAGAAGAAGTTTTTACAGAGGAGTGTAAGGATCTGTTTGGAAAGGCAGATGAAAGTTTCAAGGTTTTAAACTATACCAGAACTATTGAATGCTTGGAGAAGGTTGTAAAGATGAATGAGCAATATCAAGACGGAGAGGCTCTTTACATGCTGATGGTAGGTTACCAGAAAAAAGAGCAGTCTGATAAGGCGACAGGAATTTACAATCGAATCTTAGAATTGTATCCGGATAAGGATGTTGCCAAAAAGGCAACCGAATTTATGAAACCGGCTGAAGAAGCACCACAAGGGACAACTACACAGCCAACTGAATAAAGATTACGAAAGAGAACATGTAACGACAGGAACGTTATATGTTCTTTTTTGTCATAAGGGGGAGTTTTTATGAGATATGAAGTGCAGGAAAATTGTTTGACCATATTTCTGCCAAATGAACTGGATCATCACAATGCAGAGGAAATTCGAAGAAAGGCAGACCGATTGATTGAAAAGCATCATATTAAATGCGTGATTTTTGATTTTACAGAAACCAATTTTATGGACAGCTCTGGTATCGGGGTGATTATGGGACGCTATCGCATGGTGCATTTACTTGGGGGAGAGGTATGGGCAGCCAATGTGAATGAAAGAATGAAAAAAATTTTAGTGATGTCTGGAGTAACAAAAATTATTCAAATTTATGAGGAGGAACACGTATGAGAGACACAAATGAAATGGAATTAGTATTTGACAGCATATCCGTAAATGAAGGATTTGCTAGGGTTGCAGTGGCCGCTTTTATGACGCAGTTGAATCCAACCTTGGAGGAGGTTGCAGATGTGAAGACGGCGGTGTCAGAAGCAGTTACAAATGCAATTATTCATGGCTATGAAAAAGAGGTGGAGAAGATTCGCATTCACTGTCATTTAAAAGAACAGGTGATATACATAGAAGTCCAGGATTACGGAAAGGGAATTGAAAATGTGAAGCAGGCAATGGAGCCTATGTATACCTCAAAACCGGAATTAGAGCGTTCCGGAATGGGATTTTCCTTTATGGAGGCTTTTATGGATGAAATTTCAGTGGAGTCTGAGCCGGGAAAAGGAACACTTGTAAAAATGCAGAGAAAGATAGGAAAAGGAAGGGAATTATGGACCACACAATCGCTTTGATTCAGAAGTCACACGACGGGGATGAAAAGGCGAGGATACAATTGGTGGAAGAAAATGTAGGCTTGATTTGGTGCGTAGTAAAGCGATTCTACGGACGTGGTGTGGAGCCGGACGATTTGTTTCAAATAGGAAGCATCGGGCTGCTTAAGGCAATTGATAAATTTGACCTATCCTTTGACGTGAAATTCTCTACCTATGCAGTTCCAATGATCTCTGGGGAAATTAAACGTTTTTTGAGAGATGATGGAATGATAAAGGTGAGTCGTTCGCTGAAGGAATTGTCTTACAAGGCACAGGTACTGCGTGAACAAATGCAAGAAAGGCTGCAACGCGACCCTACGTTAGAGGAACTAGCACAAGAATTA
>JAZSDK010000061.1:0-3935 GCA_045531155.1 Faecalimonas sp.
TTTCGTGGTGAATGGGTATTTGTTGAAGATAAAACCTCCCCTATACCCAGCAATGCCACCAACAAGCCGTACGGCCGCCAAGAAGCAGGACCACCAACGAACTCCTCCGCAAAGATACAACTTCAAATCCTATAAACTTCTTGACTTCTCTGCACAAACTTCCATTGCCTGCATAAGTGCACCTTTAAATCCGGTTTCTTCTAACACTTTTACAGCCTCAATAGTAGTTCCTCCCGGAGAGCATACCATATCTTTGAGTTCGCCCGGATGTTTTCCAGTCTCAAGAACCATCTTAGCGCTTCCCATTACTGCTTTTGCTGCAAATTTATAAGCTTGATTTCTTGGCATGCCTTCTGCAACTGCTGCGTCTGCCATGGCTTCAATCATCATAAATACATAAGCCGGCGAGCTTCCGCTTACTGCCACCACTGCATCCATTAATTTTTCCGGAACCACTTCTACATCACCGAAAGCCTTTAAAATATCACATACATATGCCAGTTCTTCTGTCGTAACAGATGTACTTGCACATGCTGCAGTCATGCCCTCTTGCACCATTGCAGGAGTGTTTGGCATGGTACGTATGAGCTTAACAGGTTTGCCAAACTGTTCTTCCAACCACGCAAGTGTTTTTCCCGGTGCCAACGTAATGATAATCTGATTTTCTTTTACGTAATCTTTAATTTCGGCAATCACCTGAGCATAGAATTGTGGCTTAATCGAGAGGACAAACGCATCCGCCTTCTGTACCACTTCGATGTTGCTTTCTGCAATCTGAATACCAAGAGTCTCTTTCGCTTTTTCTTTGCTTGGGGCAAATACATCTGCCCCTATAATCTCATCTGCCTGCAAAAGTCCATTGGAAATGATGCCGCTCATAATGGCACTCGCCATATTCCCACATCCGATAAATCCAAGTTTCATACGATCACCTCTATTTTTCTTCTTGAACTTCTTCTTTTCTAATTTCTTTTCTACGGATTTCTTTACAAATCTGTTCTACAAATGCATCGATAGATTTCTGTCCTTCATCGCCTGCAAAACGGCTTCTTACAGAAACAAGGCCTTCTGCTTCCTCCTTCTCGCCAACGATGAGCATATATGGAAGTCGGTTAAGTCTTGCATCACGAATCTTGTAGCCAATCTTTTCAGAACGATTATCAACTGTCACATCCACACCATTTATAGCAAGTTCCTTGCGAACTTTTTCTGCATAGTCAGCGTATTTTTCTGAAATTGGCAAAATACGTACTTGTTCCGGACATAACCATGTCGGGAATTTTCCAGCATATTTTTCAATCAACCATGCAAGTGTTCTTTCATAACATCCAAGTGATGTTCTGTGGATGATGTAAGGACGTACCTTTGCGCCTTCTTGGTCGATATAATACATATCAAATTTTTCTGCAATTGCACAGTCTAACTGAATGGTAATCATGGTATCTTCTTTACCATAAACATTCTTGGCCTGAATATCAATCTTCGGTCCGTAGAATGCAGCTTCACCATCTGCTTCTGCAAAATTGATTCCTTTTTCGATTAAGATTTGACGAAGTGCATCCTGTGTACTTTCCCAATAAGCCTCATCCCCAAGGTATTTTGCCTTGTTTTCTGGATCCCATTTTGACAAACGGTATGTCACATCATCCTGTAATCCCAAGGTTGTCAAAATATGAATCGCAAGATTCAAGCAGTTTTGAAGCTCTTCTTCAGCTTGGTCAGGACGAATTACATTGTGTCCCTCACTGATTGTAAACTGGCGCACACGTGTCAATCCATGCATTTCTCCGGAATCTTCATTACGGAATAAAGTAGATGTTTCACCCATTCTGTAAGGAAGATCACGGTATGATTTTTGTGAGTTTTTATAAACAAAATATTGGAATGGACATGTCATCGGACGAAGTGCAAATACTTCTTTGTCCACTTCTTCGTCACCCAATACGAACATTCCGTCCTTGTAGTGGTCCCAGTGTCCTGAGATCTTATACAAATCAGATTTCGCCATTAAAGGAGTTTTTGTACGAACATATCCCCACTCTTTGTCCTCCAAATCTTCAATCCATCTTTGAAGCTTCATAATCATTTTTGTTCCCTTTGGAAGCATAAGTGGAAGACCTTGACCGATTACATCAACTGTTGCAAAAAGTTCCATTTCACGGCCAAGTCTGTTGTGGTCACGTTTCTTAATATCTTCTAAGCGTTCCATGTGCGCTGCCAAATCTTCTTTGTTGTCGTATGCTGTCGCATAGATACGTTGTAATTGCGCTTTGTTGGAATCACCTCTCCAGTAAGCCATGGAAGAAGAAATTAATTTAAATGCTTTAATACTCTTTGTGCTCATAAGATGTGGACCGGCACAAAGGTCTACAAAATCTCCTTGCTTATAAAAAGAAATGATTGAATCTTCCGGAAGGTCCTCTATAAGTTCCACTTTGTATGGCTCTTCCTTTTCTTCCATAAATTTGATTGCTTCTTCCCTAGGAAGTGTAAATCTTTCTAATTTAATATTTTCTTTTACAATCTTCTTCATCTCTTTTTCGATATCAGCAAGTTCTTCTTGTGTAAATGCGCTTGCTCTATCAAAGTCATAGTAAAAACCATCTTCGATTGCAGGCCCGATTGCCAATTTTGCATCTGGATACAGTCTTTTCACAGCCTGAGCCATAACGTGAGAAGCAGTGTGTCTGAACACCTTTTTACCCTCGTCATCTCTGAATGTAAGAATTTCCAACTCACAATCTTCGTTCACTTCTGTTCTTAAATCAACAACTTCACCATTTACTTTTCCGGCGCATGCTGCTCTTGCAAGACCTTCACTGATTTCTCTTGCAATATCAAGCACGGAAACGCCATTTTCAAACTCTTTACTTGAGCCATCTTTTAACATTACTTTCATTTTTAAATCCTCCTTGTTCATTGTTTATGTTTTTCTGAATGTCACTGCGAACAGTCATTTTTGTAAATCTTTTGGGGTGTATGAGTTAGTTTTTGTGCAATTATTTCGCATACGAACAAGTTCCAGTGCTATAAAAAACACCCTTAGGCAATAGTAACTATTGCTTAAGGGTGCATCATATCTTATTAACACACGGTTCCACCTTAATATTTTACTCTTATATCTTTAACGCAGAATTACGGTAACGCTTATGTCGCGCACAGCTCGGGAGTGGTCTTCGCTATTCTTTCATATAAGAAGCTTCCACCAAATGCTTCTCTCTCTGGATATTTCCAAATAGTTACTTGTTCCGTCAACGCTTTTCAAATATAAGGATATTATAGTATTAGTTTTCCCGTTCGTCAATGGTTTATTTCATACAATTCATCACAACACTAATCATCATCTCTTTTTCATCCGGCTTAGATTCTGCAAGCATAATTGTAAGAGCTACTAGCGTTGAATCTTCTATTGTCTTTCTACCATCTATAAACAATGCCTGATTCTTATCTAAGAAATAGAGAAACATTGTTGCTGCAATTCTTTTGTTTCCATCAAGGAAACTGTGATTTTTGACAACAAAGTACAATAAATTTGCCGCCTTTTCTTCCAATGATTCATATATCTCTTGTCCTGCGAACGATTGATATATATTTCCAATACTTCCTTTAAACGAATCATCCTTTTCTCTGCCAAAAAGTTCTGATTCATTGCCAAACCTCATACTGTCTATCACAGATTTGCATTCATCATATGTAAGAACGTAAGTTGCCTCGTTTCCCTTTGGTCGTTTCATATTCTGATGGTCGTATGAATCTAACAAATCCAACGCAGTATTATATTTTTCAATAACAGAAAGCACTTGTTTGCTGTCTAATGAGTTTTCTGTGCGCTTCATAATACGTATCACTTCTCCTAATTGCTTGATACGATTATTATTGACTGCATAACCCTGCATAATGTATTGCTTCAAGACAGAATTTGCCCATTTGCGAAA
>JAZSDK010000131.1:0-2175 GCA_045531155.1 Faecalimonas sp.
CCTCGATTCTCTCCGGTGAGAGAAGAACCCAGCGCGAGGTTGCAGACGTTGCAGGCGTTACCGAAGTCACCATCAGAAACAGATACAAAGAGCTTGCAGAACAGCTCGACATTGAGATTATTTTATAATCCTCTTTTTTTCGGCTTTGCTCCTAAATTGAATAACTGTGGTTTACCAAAAAAAAGAGAAGCCTTTGAAGGAATTTATCTCAGTTTGCGATTAAGCTCTTCAATGCCATCACTTATCTCTCTTTGATTATCTCCAAGAGCCACCATTCCAACCATCACATCACGATGCCGACGCTCTGCCATCCTCTCATGATATTCAAAAGCCGCCATCTGTTCAGCATGGTGTCTTTCTATCCGTGATTCATACTCATACAGATTCAAAGCATCACCAAGCGTATCTGCACGATTTGTCTGCATATAATCCAGAAGCATCTCCAAAACTGAATAATTCCAATATTTTCTTGGAACATAGGAACTGGTTGTGAGCCAATTTTCTCTCTTTTGGATTCTCTCTTCTATCATTATTTTTTCTGCATAATATCCTGCAGTATGTTTTCTGGCATCCTTTTCTGTTTTTCTTCTCTTACTAAATACCACATAGAGTACAAGTATCTCTAAAACGAGAAGTAAAATCGGAAAAACAGTGCTTTGTAAGTATTCTGGGAAAAATATTGTTAGAAGGGCTGCTGCACCAGCAGTAAAGAATCCTGCCATCGTGAACCATAAGATTCCTGATGGTGAAAATGTCTTGTAGCTGATTCTCTTCTGTATGTATGCATAGCGTTGCCCTTCATTTTCATTGTCTAAAAGGAATTGATATGTAGTATAAAGATTATTGTAGTCACTTTGATTTGCCATATCTACTTAGGTGGTATAATTGGGTTTTCTCAATGCTTTTATGACATCATAAATAAGCTTTCCAAGACCAACGATAACACCTATCCATACGAATAAAGCAAGTGCGAATAACAAAATTACAAAACCTGTAATTCCTCTCCCAGTAATCATAGTATAGATACTAATATCCTGAGCTACTCCAAATGCTGTTGCCAATACTGCTTTGAGGAAACCCCATCCAAACGCCCACCCAATTGCATAGATAGCTCCAACCAGTGCTCCTGCAAAAGAAGTAATAATTGTTCCATCTCCAGTTATGAGGGAAGGTATGGTGAATAAACCTATTACGATAAATCCAATCACACCAGCTATCAGAATTTTCTTAAGAATTTCTTCCATTGATTGATTCATTCTTGATTTGACCTCCGAATATAATTGTAATACAATTTTGAATCACAATAAATATTCAATAAAATATAATATGTGATTCTATATATTATTTATGACCTCCAAAAAATGATATTTTCAATACATATATGTATTTATCAACATGGTGCGTGTTGCTCGGAACTCTGTAAAGACAGAACAGATTAGTGTTAGGCTCCCTGTTGATTTATTGAATGAATTAGAATCCCTTAAAAAAAGGGATGGAATTGACAGGTCCATAATCATCGTAAAAGCTCTGAAGTATTGGGTAAGTGTTGAGGGAAATGTCAGTACTGACAATGAATTCATCAATCAGATTTCTGAAATGAAAAATGAGATTGAGGGGTTAAAAATATCTTTATCGGAAATATCAAAAACCTACGAAAAGGAGACACAAGAAAATCGTCAACTCATCAAGGAACAGCAAACGACTATTAACACCCTTCTGCGTATGATTTCAAAAGATGATGAATAGTAACCCTCATTTTCAACATATTAATCGAACCTAACCAACACCTTCTTCTTTTTTGCCGCTGACATATATGGTATGTCTCAGCGTGCCGCAGACGCCGTATTCCAGGGTCTCTTTGCCCTTACCGATATTCGTTCAATACTTAGAATCACTGCGCCGTCCCATCAGTTAGACGACGACCAGAAAAAGAAGGCAGAAAAAGCCCTTGCATCTGTTGAAAAACAGATTGCCATTCTCCGGGAGGAACTCTTATGAAGTGCGGAGCATGCAATGTTCACGCCCGCATGCGGGATGAACCCGCCATCAACCTTGACCCGATTCAGGTCGGCGGCCGCTTAACGCCGGAAGCCATGAAGGCAATGATTTCCTGGGGAGACGGCTACTCCGTCTGCGATGCCTGCAGAAAACCGTTCCGCCTCGACTACATCGAAC
>JAZSDK010000098.1:0-7779 GCA_045531155.1 Faecalimonas sp.
AAATCTACATAATCCTACGGTGCCAACTCCAAAAACTTGCGTCCACACCGTAAGCAAGATAAAAACAATTCAAATTCACACAATTTTACGGTGCCGCACCCCAAAACTTGCGTCCACACCGTAAGCAAGACAAAACATTAATTAAATTCACACAATCCTACGGTGCAAAACCTCAAAACACATTTCCGCACCGTAAAAATCTGAATTCCCAGCAAAAAAACCACAAACCAGATAAAAAACCATGCCGACTCCACATAAAACAATCCACCACACCCTAAAACTACTTCAAACTACCCCATCCCCAACAATTCTTCTAAATCCCCGCAATTCTTCTAAAATTGCAATAGAATTTCTCGCAAGAACATGGTACAATAGGAAAAGATATGAAAATCTAACGGAGTGAGAAATGAAAACAACAGTTGTAAACAAAAGATACGAGGATGTTATTGCCTTGCCGAAGGAGAAACGGTTTAAACCAATGAGGCAAAGCATGTTCTTTCGTGTACTTTTAAAAGTTGCTTCCGCTTTTGATTTGGCAGCAGCTCGTTTCAAGTGTAATAAGATTGGTATGGAGCAGTTGAAACCGGATGAGCCATGTTTGGTTTTGATGAATCATTCCAGTTTTATTGATCTGGAGATTGTGGCCTCAGTGCTTTTTCCAAGAAAATTTAATATCGTTGCAACCAATGATTCCTTTATGGGAATTATGAAATGGTTGATGCGGTTGATTGGCTGTATTCCAACAAGTAAATTTGTTACAGATACAAGACTGATTCGAGATATGATTTATTGTGTAAATGAGTTGAAGAGTTCAGTGGTGATGTATCCGGAAGCAAGTTACAGCTTTGATGGAACAGCAACACCTTTGCCTGATAGTATAGGCCGTTTTGTTAAAATGCTAGGTGTTCCAGTTGTTATGATTCGTACCTACGGGGCATTTTCAAGACAACCATTATACAATTGTCTGCGGAAACGAAACGTGCAAGTTACAGCAGATATGAAATATGTGCTGTCAGCACAAGATGTGGCTGTGAAGAGTGCAGATGAAATTAATGACATTATTAATAGAGGGTTCGACTTCGATAATTTCAAATGGCAGCAGGAAAACAAGATTTCCATTTCGGATGCAGAACGTGCAGAGGGATTGAACCGAGTTCTGTATAAATGTCCGCATTGTATGACCGAAAGCAAGATGGAGGGAAAAGGAACTACCCTTACCTGCAAGCAGTGTGGAAAGCAGTACGAGCTTACCGAGTATGGTTATTTGCAGGCAACAGACGGTGAAGGAAAGTTTGAACATGTACCGGACTGGTATCGTTGGGAAAGAGAGTGTGTTCGTCAGGAAATTTCAGATCATACATATGAATTGAAGGTGCCGGTGGACATCTGCATGATGGTAGATATGAAGAAGATTTACCGCGTGGGTGAGGGCATTTTAGAACACAACACAGAGGGTTTTCACTTAACGGGATGCGACGGCAAATTGGATTACAGCCAGAAAGTGACAGCATCCTATAGTTTATATGCAGATTATTATTGGTATGAAATCGGGGATGTCATCTGCATTGGTGATAATTCAGTATCTTACTATTGTTTCCCGAAATCAGGGGGAGACGTTGTTGCAAAGACACGTCTTGCAACGGAAGAGTTGTACAAGATAGCAAAAGAAGCAAGAAGAGGTTAGTAGTGTATGGAGAATTTTAAATCCGTTTTTTCGGAATCTTATCAATCTTTGTATTGTCGCGCAAAAAGTATTATGAGCAAGGAAGAAGATGTCCTTGCGCTTATGAAGGAAGTGTATTTACTGGCGGCAGAGTCAAAAGTGGCAGATGTAAATGCAAAAGCATGGATGACAAAACAAATCTATATGCTTGGTTGCGGAAAATTCAGAAAGAAAAAGGCCCGTGAGGCGGAGCTTATCGAATTGCTGGAATCAGAATATGAAGCAGGCAAAGGCATTGATACAGACAAAACAAAGGAATTGATCTGTGAGACACTTATGGAGCTTCCGGATTTGTATCATGCGATATTAGTTGCATTTTACATAGACAAGTATTCCGTAAAAGAGCTTGCAGCTGTGACGGGATACAATGCAGGCGTCATCATCAATCGTCTGAATTATATTCATAAATACCTCAGCAAGAAGCTGGAGGATTATCAGGAAGAACATAAGGTAAAGGTACAGTTTTCCGTTAAAATGGTGTATGAGGCCTTGAAACAATGGATTGCTGACAATGCAATGGACGAGACTGTAGCGCAGAACCTCTATACTAGCCTGTGCAAGGAACTGGATTTGCCGGTAGAAGCTTTTGCAGATGAAGTGGATGAAGCAGATTCGTCTGACAAGGCACCTGAGGAGGCGTCTGAAAAAGGAATAGATGCTGTGAAGGAAGAATTGCAAAGCTACAGTGTGAAAAAGGGATTGGACAAGAAACAGGCTGTGTTTCTTGCAGCGATTGTTGGAGGGTTGGCTGTTCTGGCCCTTATCGCAATCTTGGTACTGGGAAATGGTGATAAAAAGGAAGAACCAAAAGATAACAAACCACCGGTAGAGCAAAACGAGGACCGCATCCAAGAGGATGATGTGCAAGAAGATAATACACAGGATGACGAGAACCAAGATGAAGTTCAAGAGGATGAAGTTCAAGATGACCAAACTCAGGACGAGGACACTCAGGTGGAGAAGGATTCTACATATATTTTGCCAGATAGCAATTCAAGAAAGTTAACCAGAGCTGATTTGCAAGGTCTGTCGAAAGAAAAACTTCGTTTGGCAAGAAATGAGATTTTTGCAAGACACGGAATGATTTTCGGCGTGCCGGATTTGGATGCGTATTTTGGAGAAAAATCATGGTACAAACCAACCTATTCATATGATGATTTCTATGACAAAGTGGAGATGTCAGCGATTGAAGAAGCGAACGTTGCATTGATTAACCAAGTGGAAGAAGGATTACAATAAGCACATGGAATAATGTACCAGAGGAGAAGAGCGAGATGCTCTTCTCTTTTTTATTTGCTGATGTTATAATATGCGCGGTATAATGGGAGCCATTTGGGGAGAATAATAAAATAAATGTAAATAAAGAAGGGGAATTTATATGTGTGGAATTGTTGGGTACACAGGAGCAAAAGATGTGGGACAGCTTTTGCTTGATTCATTGGAATTGTTAGAGCATAGAGGGTACGACAGCGTAGGAATCGCTCGTGCCATGAGCGTGACAGACAATGTGCGTATCGATAAATGTGTAGGAAGAGTGCGTGATTTGAGAACGGAGTGCGAGAAGGAAACCATTCTTTCGACCTGTGGCATTGGCCATACCAGATGGGCAACCCACGGGGGTGTACAGAAGAAAAATGCCCATCCTCATCGCTGTGGACAAGCAATCATTGTTCATAACGGGATTGTGGAAAACTATCGTCAATTAATTGAAGATTATGAGCTGCAGGAGCAATTGGTTTCAGAGACGGATACAGAGGTAGTAGCTGCTTTGTTAGACCATTATTATCAGGGAGATGCAAATAAAACGATTCAAAAGGTAGCAGGTAAATTGAGGGGGACCTATGCCCTTGTTATGATGTTTGAGGACCAACCAGGGGCAATTTATGCCATCCGCAACGTGAGCCCGATTGTTGTGGCAGAGTGTGAAGAAGGAATGATGCTGGCCTCTGATTTGACGGCACTTGGACAGTTTACAAAGCAATATTTTGTAATGCCTGAAAATGTGATTTTGAAAATGGAAGCTGACCGGATGGAGTTGGTGAATTTTGATGGAAATGTGGTGGAGCCGGAAATCTTGACACTTGACTGGGAGGTGCAGAGTCTTGGTAAAAATGGCTACCCATTCTATATGGAAAAAGAAATTATGGAGCAACCGGATACCTTTATGGCTACTGTCAGAGACCGAATTGTGAATGGATTGCCAGATTTTTCGGCAGATAATGTGCCGGATGAGGCGTTGACCTCATGCAAGAGAATCTGTGTTGTGGCTTGCGGAACCGCTTGGCATGCGGGGTTAATGCTACAGGCCCTAGTGAAATCTGTGCTGCACATGCGTATCGATGTGGAGCTGGCGTCGGAATTTATTTACTCAGACCCAATCATAAATGAAAACACTTTGTTAATTGCAGTGTCACAATCAGGGGAAACGGTAGATACTTTAGAAGCGGTCAAATATGCGAAGAAGCAAGGAGCAAAATGTCTGGCTGTTTTAAATGTACGTGGGTCTGCTATTGCGCGCGAAAGTGATTATGTGCTTTACACAGAAGCCGGACCTGAAATTGCAGTGGCAAGTACAAAGGCCTATACGACTCAGTTGGCAGTCATGTATCTTTTAGTGGCAAAGATGGCGCTTCTCAGAGGGAAATATACGGTGGAAGAGACCCGTCGTTATATGGAAGAATTTCAGAGGGTTCCGGAGGCCATTTCCAAGGTTTTGGAACGAAGAAAAGAAATCCATGTGATTGCGAAAAATGTATTGGAAGCAAAAGATTTATTTATGATAGGGCGTGGCATGGATTACTCTACCTTGCTAGAAGGTTCTTTGAAGCTAAAAGAAGTGTCATATATTCATTCTGAGGCATACGCAGCGGGAGAATTAAAGCATGGGCCGATTGCATTGATTGCGGAGGGCGTTCCGGTGGTTGCGTTGGTTACGCAAGAAAAACTAATGTCAAAGGAATTGTCTAATATCAAGGAAGTGAAAGCTCGTGGAGCCAGTGTGGTGCTTTTCATAAAACAATCGCTGGCAGAGCAATTGAAAGAAGATTACGAACTTGTACGTCTTCCAGATTTGGAGGATAAATTCATGGTATTCCCTGCAGCAGTTGCACTACAACTGTTGGCGTACTATGTTTCATCGGACAGAGGCTTTGATGTGGATAAGCCGAGAAACCTTGCGAAGGTAGTAACGGTGGAATAAAAAAAGTAGAGAAATTATATGTTTGCAAGACAATGTACGATTGTTCAGAGCCAACCTCGAAAACACGTTGCGTTTGCTTGGCTCTGAACAGTTGAAAAATGTCAGATAATTTGAAAATAATTTTACAAAATGTATTGACAAATAAAAAAATAATGATATAATGACAGTATAAACAAAAGATAAATGAAAAATAACAAAAACTAAGAAAAAGGAGGACGGACCACCAAAAACTTAAATTAAAAATCAAAAGTCTTTGAATATAAAGGAGATACGTAAAATGATTGAACCAACAAATTAAAAAGGAGTATCAATTGTAAAGAAAATTGATACTCCTTTTTATTATGCGGATAACAGGACTTGAACCTGCACCGAGAAACCCCGACTAGAACCTGAATCTAGCGCGTCTGCCAATTCCGCCATATCCGCTAACAAATTGTATTCTAGCACAAAAAAGTGTGTATAGCAAGAGTAAAATATGATAAGATACTATTATGAAAAAACAAAGTGTTAGGAGCAGTATGAACGAAAAACAGAAATTTAAACTAAGTAAATTATTGTTGCTGTCTGCCAAAATAGGAGTGGGCGCAAGTGCTGCCATTTTTATTGCCCAGGCACTACATTTAGAATATGCAACCTCCGCAGGTATTATTACGCTACTTACGTTGATTACTACCAAGTGGGAAACCTTAAAGCTATCATTTATGCGTTTGGTGACCTATATAATATCAGTAGGGTTTTGTTGGGTTGTTTTTCATTTTATCCCCAATATGTGGATTGAATATGGTGTGTTCCTCTTCTGCATTGTGCTTCTGGGCGAACTTATGGGGTGGAGAAGTACACTTTCTGTAAATGCGGTAATTGGAACCCATTTTCTCACCACGCAGAATTTCACCATTGAATTTTTAATTAATGAGCTACTGCTGGTTGTGATTGGGATTGTGATTGCCATTCTTTTGAATTTAATCCATATTAATAATGCACAGGAAAATGGGATTATCCATAGTATGCGTCATGTAGAGCATCAGATGAAGAAGATTTTGACGGAGCTTGCAGGATATTTAGCGAATCAATCTTCAGGAGATAGCGTGTGGGAGGATATTATTAAATTAGAACGAAAATTAGAAGAATACTTGGAATCGGCTTATGAATTTCAAAATAATACCTTTCAATCCCATCCAGAATATTATATCAATTATTTTGAAATGCGCTTGAAACAGTGTGGGGCACTCCACAATTTACATTCAGAGATGCGTCGCATGAGGAACATGCCGAAGCAGGCACATATTGTTTCAAATTTTATTACAGACATTACCCAGTATGTCACTGAAATGAATGACCCTAAGAGGCAGATTGAAGAATTGGAAGGACTATTAGAGGAGCTTCGCAACGAACCACTACCGGAGACTCACGAGGAGTTTGAGAGTCGTGCAGAGCTATATCATGTGTTGATGGATATGGAGGAGTTCCTTCTATATAAGAAGCGATTTGTGGAAGAAATTGATGAGACACAATTTCGCATTTATTGGAAGCAGGAGATTGAGTCAAATAAGGAGGGATGATAATGAATCCAGTTTATGAAAAATTATTAAAATGCTATGACAGCATCCAACAGAAGATTGACTTTAACCCAGAGATTGCATTGGTCTTAGGTTCCGGTCTTGGGGACTATGCCGAAACCATTGATATTGTAGCAACCTTGGATTATCACGATATTGAAGGATTCCCGATATCAACAGTAGAAGGACATAAAGGACGTTTTATTTTCGGTTACATTCAGGGAGTCCCAGTGGTATGTATGCAGGGCCGCGTTCATTACTATGAAGGATATGCTATGTCAGACGTGGTGTTGCCAACCCGACTGATGAAAATGATGGGCGCAAAGGTTCTCTTTTTAACAAATGCAGCGGGAGGATTGAATTTTGATTTCCACGCGGGAGATTTTATGATGATTACTGACCACATCATGACTTTTGTTCCGTCTCCACTGATTGGGGAAAATATAAACGAACTGGGTGCCCGTTTTCCGGATATGAGTGATGTGTATAAAAAGGATCTTCAAGAAATTATTCGCAATACGGCAAATGAGCTTGGCATTAAACTTCAGGAGGGTGTTTATATTCAACTGACAGGGCCGAATTATGAGACGCCGGCAGAGGTGAAGATGTGCAGAGCATTGGGGGCAGATGCGGCAGGAATGAGTACGGCGGCAGAAGCGGTAGCAGCCAATCATATGGGTATGAAGGTGTGTGGCATTTCGTGTATTACCAATCTGGGCTGTGGTATGCTTGACCAGCCTCTATCACATGCTGAGGTGCAAGAGACAGCAGACCGCGTGGCTGTAGATTTTAAAAAATTGGTAACACAGGCAATTGTGAATATTTATCGTGACCTGATTACGGACGCCATTTAAGCAATTAAAAAGTTTCCCTAAAGATAAAAGGGAAACTTTTATTTTTGTCTATTTACATATTCCACATCCAAGACTGCATCCGGTTGGTGTTCCGGCTAATCCACCCATTGCAGTTTCGCGCAATTCAAAAGGTAGGCTTTTTCCTACACGCAGCATGGCGTGAGCGATTTCATCAAACGGAATGTGGTGTGTCACACCACTGAGAACGAGCTCAGCAGAGGTAATAGCATTTGCCACACCGATTGCATTTCTGCTCTGGCAAGGTGCTTCCACCAATCCGGCGATAGGGTCGCATACAAGTCCCAGTAAGTTGGAGAGTGCAAAGCTTGCAGCATCCAGACACATTTCCGGTGTTCCGCCCATGATTTCCACAATGGCGCTTGCAGCCATCGCACTTGCTGCACCTACTTCAGCCTGACAGCCTGCTTCCGCACCGGAAACAGATGC
>JAZSDK010000082.1:0-10590 GCA_045531155.1 Faecalimonas sp.
ATCCATTCATGGAAATCATCAAATGGAGGTATTGCTTATGTTAACCATCGAAGGCTTGATTGCTGTTATTAGCTTATGTGCTACTTTCTTCAGTCTTGGTTATTCGTTTGGCCGTAATAGCAAGACACAAAAATAACCGCCTGGTCCTGAGAAAACTTGGCGGTTATTCATATAACTACAATTTCTATTTGGGCTAACCGTCTATCGGTAGCACTTTTTCTATAATCATAGTACCATCATACCGCTGTTATGTCAAATATTTGTTCGATTTTCAAAGTTTTTAATTTCTCCGATTCTTTCCGGTTCCTTTTTTCATGTCAAATCGCTCTACCGCACAACAAATTTTTGAAAAAAAGTCTTAACATTTCCTTATCACCCCAAATATTCATTTGACCATTATATTCCACATTTTTTATTGATTCTTTGGCTCTTCAAAAAATGTATTACTTTTCTTTTTCAGGATATATCCGCAAATAACCTTGTTTTTCCCAAACTTCCAACGTCATCTTTGCATTAAAGCAAAACTACTATTTCATATGAAGTACCACTACAATTGACCATCTCTTCCTAGATTTGTTCCATAATCAGCTATATCTTCTATCGTGTCTAATCTTGTCCATATCCTATTTTCCCCGACAACATTCGGCGCTTCAATATCATCCCCTGCACCAACACATCCCGGTCCGGCAGTTGTATCCTGCTGTGTGATAGTTAAAAGGTTATCTAAGTCTCTTAATCCACCAATCACTCCGGTAATGGCAAATATGCTTCCTACAACAGTGTTGAAATAGCAATCATAGACATAGCTCATGCTATGGTCTAAGTGGTCGGTGGCACTGGTAATGCGGCCTTCGCTGTCCCGAAGGAAGGTAATACACATGGCGGTACCGGTTGCGCCGTTACGATTTAAGATACTTTCCGTTTATCATTTGTAGTTATTTCAAAATAAATCATACGTTCTAGCACAAACTATTTACAAATCGCAGCCTTCATATTTCGCCAAAACATATGCTTTATAATATGCTTCCAAAAATTCTGTAATTGTATATTTTTGTTCCCCAAAACATATTCCTGCGCCAAATCTTCCATATTGATCATCCAAATTACAGCTAAGGAAAAAAGAATCATATAAAATTCCACCAACTTCTTTTTTTCTGTATTTAGATATTTCATTTTAATTTTGCATAACTGCTACATTTGTATCCATATTCTTTTGCTTTCATTTTTATCTTTTTTAAATACTCTTTTTCGAATGCTTTACTTACTTTCATATTCATTACCCCGCATATGAAAAAGTTCTTTTACAACATCATCGTCATATATGGAGGAATACAAATCATTCCATCTTTGATAACCAAATTTCTGGGATGAATGATATAGCTCTCGCCTATTCGCTTCTTATATTTTTCTCTGAAGTTATCCATAGATGTTGTCTTGTACTGCTTTCCCGATTTCACTTCAATCGGATACATCTTGTATTTCAATTTGCTGTTGTTCGAAATAATAAAATCAATCTCCATATCATTTCTGTGCTTATCCGCATTGTAATGTGTATAGAAATACAACTTGTGACCATTTGCTACCAGCATCTGTGCTATGGCATTTTCATAAAGCATTCCTTCATTGATTTGCAACTTCCCTGCTAATATCTGCTTGTACACCTCATCCTCAAGAAGTTCATTTTCGTCAAAGGCGTGACTTACCAAAAGTCCGGTATCGTTCATATAACACTTAACATAGCTTCTCGTTTCATTTAATGACAATCCTACATTTGGGTCATTACACAAGAAACATTCATTAGAAATCATAGCATCTGCTAACCAGAAGAATGATTCTTCGTATTGCTCTGCATAACTACCGTCTTGCAACTGTTTGAATACAATTCGTTTTTCATGCTGTGAAAGAAAACCCGGAATCTGATCATAAATCGAAAGCACCTTGCTTCTGTACCTTGCATCAATCTTCATAATATCTTCACGATACAATCTCAAAATATCTCTCTTTTCCTTATCTGCCTCTGTGAAATCCTTTTTATTCTCAACGAATGCTACCACCGGCTTAGGCATGCCACCTACAAGCATAAATTGCTGAAACAATAGCATCGCCCTATTGTGCATCCCTCTTTCCAATGGTTCTTTGTTTTCAAAACATTTTTTGATATACTCTACGAGTAATTCCTCACCCAATGCAATCGCAAACTCTTCGAAATCTAATGGATACATATTTATATGGCGTTCTTCGGAAGGTATTACAATATCCTTTACATTCTCTTTAATGGATATAAGTGAACCTGTCTCGACATAGTCATATCTTCCATCAGCCACCAGATATTTTATGGCTGCTCGCGCTTGTGGAAATATCTGTACTTCATCAAAAATAATAAGCGATTTTCTTTCCGAAAGTTTTTTCCCAAAATGCGTCTGCAACAACATAAAAAATGTATCAAGGTCATTTAAATGTGTTTCAAAGTACATTTCAATCTCTTTATCCTTTTTGGCAAAGTCAATCAGAATGTAGCTTTCGTATTCATTTTTCCCGAATTCCTCGCAGATGGTAGACTTCCCGATTCGACGTGCCCCTTCCACCATAAGAGCTTTTTTTCCTTGACTTTCATTCTTCCATTCCAAAAGTTTTTTATATATTTTTCTTTGTAACACCATAAGCACCTCCGATTATGCGCACATAGTCTACTTTCAAATTGTATGATTATGCGCATATTGTATCGCCTTTTTCAATTATGCGCAAGTAATAATCATCAATTTTTATCGATTATGCGCACATAGCTTTTCGTATTATACACACATTCGCTTAATTTATCCATTAAATCATCTATACTACTACATACTGCCTCTACATATTCTTTTGGCAATCCCTCATAGACATATGCATCATTTGTAAGAATAGAATTTGAATATTTCGTACTGTTTCTTTGTGTATAGGCTACCGCAACCTTAATATAATCTTGCTCTTCATTCGGCTTAACGCTTGCCATTAACATACCATAACAAATTCTTCCTCCTTTATGAATTTTCAACTCAATGCCAATTGAAAACGAATTACAGAAAGTTTTTGTTGGTTTGCTTATTTGTTTTCTTACCCATTCTTTTTCATAATTCTTCCCACTTTGTAATTCATCTAAAACTATTTTTATCTTCCCGTTTTTATACTTAAATATTCTTTCGCGCTTAATCATTGTTCCCATCCACCAAATACTCATCTATGTTCTTCCCCTGATTACAGCAAATCATAACTTTACTGCTATCCGGCGTCAAAAAAACTCTCATTCTTTGTATAATTTTCTCTTCTGTCACAGGTTCCAAATGTACATGGTTTCCTCCTATAAACTAGTGTGCCATTATTATCATTTCGCCCCGTATATATTTTCCTGCACCTTTAGAATCATCAGAAAATAGGTTACTTTTCTTTCTCAGTATATATCCGCAAATAACCTTGTTTTTCCCAAACTTCTAATGTCATCTTTGCATTAAAGCCAAAGATACCATTCTCTTTTTTGCTGCTTATTTCAGACAATACTTCTATCGCAACATCAACATTTTCATTTAATGCCAAACAATATGCCGCTGCTTTTGTTCGGACTACGACATTCTCACTATTTAACATATCCTTTATACAGTCCGACGCAAATTCTCGGTCATTTTCAAAATATTTAAAAAATTTAAGTAAACGCTTACCTTCCTTGTTATTTGCTTTATAATCTCCATCCAAAGTGGCTTGATACATTATTTTTCCACTTTCTTCGTATTGTCTTAAAACTTCTTCTTTACTATATTTTTTCATTCCATCGCCCTAGACTACCTTAATACATTAAGGCAAAATTAATATTTATTTTCCAAAAATGGCAACGCTCTTTCCTTTTTTATTATATCCTTTATTACTCTAAAAAAAAGATAAATGTCGGTTTTTGCAATTTCAGTGTCGGTTTTTTTATGGTTTTTCATTTTTGATTATCTATTCAATTACCATAATCAAATTTAACCGCATTTGTATAATGGTTTTTTATATACTTTAGGAAGTTCGTTATGTTTTAGAATCATTTGGGTAGTGGTGTTACAAAATTGCTTGACTACCACAGTATAAGTCTTTCTAGCTCCATTCGTGTAAATAAGGCAAAAGGATATTCTCGTTCACAAACATCCACGTAACTTAATAACTCTCAATAAAGGATAATAGGTGATTATCTGTTGTTATGATGTATATACTGATGGATAATTTTTAGTTATCTGTCAGTTACAGATTGAAAACAAGTGATAGTACGAGATTACCGGTTAGCAATTTGGAAGGAGATTATGTCGATGCAAATTATACAATATACAGAAGAAATGAACACGAAAGTATATAATTTTTTTCAAAAGGTCTTTAAAGAAAATGCTCGAGATTTTTGTCCTCTAGGAAAAGACTCGGATATTTTGAATATTACAGAAAATTATATAACTGATGGAAACTTTTGGTGTTTAATTAATGAAAAAAATGTTATTTGTGGAGCTATTGCGTTGCGTAAACTCAAAGACTGTTATGAAATACGTCGTTTCTTTGTTTTAAAGAAATATCAAGGGTGCGGATATGGAACAAATCTTTTAAATATTGCAGTAAATTATTCAATAGATAATAATTATAGTTTGCTTAAAGCCGCAACGATGTCAAATGGACATGCTGCCCAACACATCTTTTTATCAAATGGCTTCTCCAAAACGGAACGTTATAATAATAGCACTGCAGACATTTTTTTTCAGTTTGAAATAACAACAAACTCCGCATATAAATATAAACTAGAGTATTTAAGAAAAAAATTTGAAACCTCGTTAATATTAAATCCCACAGAAAATATTCCTTTTATCTACGATATAGAGAGTACAAACTTTTTTACAGGTCTTTATGTAAGTGAACGTTTTAAAGATGTTAATGATAAAGTCATTTTTGCAGGACGAAATGAATACATTGAGTTTTTTCAATACATAAAAAAAGAATGGTCAAAAAAATTAAAGGCTCACGATGTGGATTTGAAATCATTATCTGGATTAAATGCACATCTTATACTCTTCCTTTGCATTCTCAAACCCGGAGATAAGATTATATTATTACCTGAAATAGGTGGAGGCCATTTTGCAACTGAAGAAATATTAAAAAATATAGGCGCTATAACATATCAAATGATTCCTAATTATGAAAAACTAAGCGTGGATGTATCCAAAACCATAGAATTAATTAAATCAGAAAGAATAGATTATGTTTTTGTTGACCGAAGCGAGGGATTATATTATGAAGATTTTTCTTGGCTTAAGGAATGTTCACAATGTTATAAAATATTTGATGCATCACAATATATCAGTTCCATCTTATGTGGACATTTTACGAATCCATTTGATATGGGATTTGATATGATAATTACCACTTTGCATAAAAATTATCCCGGACCTCAAAAAGGATTAATTGCTGTAAAGAATGCAGATGTTGTTTGGGAGCAATATTTGGCTCAAGCTAAAACCTATATAAGCAATACACACCCAAAAGCAATTGCAGATTCATTATTACCATTAATGCATGAGAAGAAATTCAATAAATATTGCGAAACCTGTAACTCTTGTGTGCGTGAACTAGAAAAATTATTGTTCGACTATGACATCCCCATTGTAAGGCGCTCTGTTGAACAAACACCGACACATCATCTATGGATTTTATGCTCCGATAAATATAAGAGCTATCAGTATTATTTAAAATTAGAGTCAATAGGTCTTTTAACTAATTATCGTTTACTTCCTTATAATCTAGGTTATGGTTTACGCATTGGCTTAAATGCTGCCGTATTGTGCGGCTTAAAGAAAAAACATATTCCTAAATTAGCCAAAATAATGAGTGATGCCTATCACAACGACATCACTCCTGTTTTAGTAAAGTCCTGTCACAAATTTATTCGTAAAATAAAAACTACTGCATAATAATAGGATATGCTTTAAGTATTGAAAATGCAAGCATAGCAAAACTTTCATTACTATTAAGAATATTTTGATAAAATTGTATAATATCTATTTCACGCTGATATTCTTGATGATTTTCAAGAATATCAGCCATTTTTTTTATAGTATTTTCTAATTCTTTTCTATCCGAAATAGTTGTAATTTTATATAACAGTTCCAAAATATTAATTCGAATAATTCCATAATCATTATGATAATCGGTATATATTTTTTTTGCTTCACGTAGGCAAGTATTAATAGCTGAATTCTTTATTTTGCGGTTGGAAAGCTTACGGTACTCATTATCATATAAATTTTGTATCATATACAATTTAGCAAGTAAAGTTTTGCAATAGGCTACGTGCACACTGACTCTATTAATTTCTGCATTTGATAAAAATGTCTTTATTTTTGTTTCATATTCTTGAAATTCCGAGATATTATCATTAAGATATAACTTAAGATCAATACACTTCAATTCGCAAGCACTAACTGACTTATAGTTCTCATATCCACTCGCAATAGCTTGATTATATTCTGTCACTGCACAATCATATGTATCCTCACAACTTTTACATTTTAATATGTCATTTAATAAATCAATATAATGTAAGGTATTTGCTTTTACATAGAGTGAATTATAATAATTAATTATACTGATATTTTCATTATATTTTTCATTTAAAAATGAAATGAAATCAGATAATATCGACAACGGCAATGATTTCTTTAAAATATGATAGCTTCTAATAATGTCCGTATAGCACCGCTTGACAATTTCAAGATAAATTTGCTGATCTTGGGCATTATCTTTATATGCCTTTAATTCTTTTAATAGCTTTTCATATTTGCCTAGTAAAAAATATCCCTTTTCCGTTTCTATATGAAGCGCCCAATATTTAGCATACAACTGATATTCGTAATTATCATTCGATAATTTTTCCAAATATAAACTAATATTGTCTTGTGTTGAGAAATTTACATCTCCATGTGTAGACTCAATAATTCTAAGCATAATGCGATTTTGCTTGTCAACAGAATCTGCTTGTTCAATGAGTGTATTGTATTTTTTAAAAGCTTTATCCTGTTCACTATTGTAAAAGTATAATGTGCCTAATTCATAAAGAAATATATTTTCTTTAATTGGAGAATATGTAATTTCATCTAATAACGTTTTATATAAGGTATCATAGTTTCCACTCTTCAATGCAGAACTAAATAATTTTTCTCTCGCCTTAATGCTTATTTGTTTAATTTGCTCATAAGGTAAGTGCACCAAACCTAGCCATGCGCTTTCTGGAAATTTTTCTGAATTTAATAGCACTTTATTTACTGCGGCTAAATTTTGTTCAGTTTCCCAAAAAACTGCCTGATATTTCGATATCTCAATACGCCTCGACATCAAAATGTATGTATGGTCAAATGGGAAATACTTTATTAAACCTTTTCGTAAAAGCGAAAATATAATGAATTTTGACCGCCAAAAACTTATATCCTTTTCAAATATAGCATGAACATCTCTGACTTGTATTAGAGTAAGCGACAACGATATATAATAAATAACCAATAATACTTTTTTTTCGTTATCTGTCAGTTTTTCATATATATCCTTGAAATCATGCGAACTATATTCGCTGATTGACAATGTACAGTTATTCCGCATGCATTTGCTTTCAAGAGTATTATACAAACCATTATCTAAAGATCTAGCATCTGTTAATAATATAAATTTTCCTAATGAACTATTCACTATATTAAGAAGGCTTTCAAAAAAAGTTTTACCCATGGTTTCCAAATTATCAACAATAATAAGTGAGTTTTCGTATAATTTCTTATTTACATTCTTTCCAGATACGTTAAAAAACTCCAGAATGTCGTTTTTATTATTTTTGCAATCTATATATATTATGTTTTCAGCCCAACTTATATTTTGTAATAAATTAATATCTTTTGTATTTTTTGATAAAAACATAAACACAGAACTGGTTTTTCCGGTATTTGGCTTACCATAAATTAAAATTCCATTACCATTTCGTATTCTTGTAGTTATCCACGAACATATCTCTACTTGCATAGGCGTTGGTGGAAACATTGCAATATTAGATTTGTATAATTTTAATAGCAAATAATGAATAAAAGAGCGTTTGTTAAATGTCTTGCGGATAACAATATCAACTAAACTTATAATTGCTGCAATTCCCATAAGAATTGTCCAGATATTGATTCTATTCTGCATAACAAGCATTGCCACCACAATAAGTCCAGTTATAGATAAACCAAATATAATTTGTATTGCATCCAGTATTTTAAATATAATTTTTTGACTTTTAGTGTAAATTGTAAATTTTTTACTTATCATAATTTCCTCGTGGTAAAAAATATTTATTATTCTGCTAACCGGTAATCTCGTACTATCACTTGTTTTCAATCTGTAACTGACAGATAACTAAAAATTATCCATCAGTATATACATCATAACAACAGATAATCACCTATTATCCTTCACTCAATATTCATATTGCCCTCTTCGCTTCTTTTCCCTTACAATTTTATTCAACTTTCACTTTTAACAAAAGAAAAAAAGGAGATTACACATATGAATGAACTACAGTTACAACTCGATAATTACTTATCTTTTTGCCGGTTTCAGAGACGGCTTGACAATAAAACGTTAAAAGCCTATCGCATCGACCTAACACAATTTTCTCAAAACATTTCTGCAACTTACGTCTCAGACGTTAACGTTCCTATGTTGGAACAGTACATTGCATTTTTGCACCAACAATATAAACCCAAAACCGTTAAGCGCAAAATCGCATCCATTAAGGCTTTTTTTCATTACTTAGAGTATAAAGATATCATCGGAATCACTCCCTTCAATAAGCTACAAACCCGATTCCGCGAACCGGTTATTTTGCCCAAAATCATTCCACTGGGCTCCATTGAAGCTTTGCTCTGTACTATTTATGCTCAGGAACAGGTTGTAAATACCCCACTTCAAAAACGATTCCTTTATAGAGATGAAGCCATTATTGAGCTTCTTTTTGCTACCGGCATCCGAATTTCGGAACTATGTTCCTTAAAGCCACAGGACATTAACCTAACAGATTGCGTGGTGCTGATATTCGGAAAAGGTGCAAAAGAACGCCGCATTCAATTAGGTAACGAAGCTGTAATCTCTGCGCTTGAAAAATATTACTCCGCTTTTTCCATTGAAATACAATCCTCAGAATATTTTTTTATTAATAAATTAGGTTCCCGGCTCTCAGAGCAGTCCGTACGCAGAATGATAAACAAATATGTCTCCCTAGCAGGCATTAACCAGCATATAACGCCCCATATGTTCCGACACTCCTTTGCCACTTACCTATTAGAGGCAGATGTTGACATCCGATACATCCAAGAACTTCTGGGACACAGTTCCATCAACATAACGGAGATTTATACCCATGTAGCAACGGCCAAACAAAAGAATATTTTAACAACAAAGCATCCAAGAAAGGATTTGAATGTATAAAATCATTCCTCACATAGGGAGACAGGAGATTCACTTATTCTTAACTCTAAAAACATCACAAATTATAATCATGCGTTTCCACAGACTGCTGTTTTGCCTCACAAACACAAATTCGCTTATAAAAAATACTTTTCACACTATTCTCCTGTCATGCCTTATGTCATTCTTTTCACACTTTTTTATTATCACTCAGCAATATCCTTTAACCATGTTTTTGTGCATAATTTCTTAAAGTCCAACGGGGTAACTTTTTCCGCCTTCATCATTTTACATGCAGCAGTTCTCCATTAACGCCAAACCATAGTTTAAAATTATCCATCGTAAATGTACAAAAACCATCCCCTCTTTCCCATACCTTATATTTCCCGCTTATTCTACTAACAACATCTTCTTTATTTGAACCAATAATAAAATTACCGATTCGTAGTCCGGGTTCTATTTCTCCGTAAATAAGTTTCATAACACTGCACCCTCTCTATGTTAATAAATCCTGACAAACTTGTCCCTTCATAATAATCTATTATTTGTCCCGTTTCTTTATTAACAATTAACTGTATTCCATCTTGTCTCACAATAATTTGAGTCTGTCCACCACGCGAACTATTCCATATACCCTCATATATTTCCGCTGTATTTCTATTCTGTTCAAAAAAATCTCTAGCAGCTTGCTCATACTCTTTTTTATTAGAATATCCCATACCTCTGCCATGTCTATTAAAATGTTGACCTTGTTGATACATTCTTTGGTCTGAAATATTCATCGACTCCCCATAATTACTCTCATCCCCAACGCATCCTCTTCCGCCTCCGCCGCTGGGTGTTTCATCTACAGCCACGCTGACGTTGCAGTCACGCAAAGCATTACGGTAGTCTCTCGCTACCATGATGCAGCCAAAGATTCCCATCAGCAATCGAAACGCCGCCTGCTCATACTTTCCTTTTTCGTAAGAGTCTCTCGCCGCTACGATTCCTCTGTCCAATAAAGTAATGAATCATTATTTTTACAGTCCGCTTATAGCTGCTACATTCTTATCTACAACCTCTATCAATTTTTCAAATATGATTTGACTTGAACGAATATCTGAATAGATTAAGAAAAAT
>JAZSDK010000108.1:0-15953 GCA_045531155.1 Faecalimonas sp.
AAGTTTTTGGTTTTCTACAAAGCAAAATTTACCAGTTCCTGCTTTATCTAAAAACATAGGATCAGTATTAACCTTTATATTCATACCTTCAAACAGTTCCTCAGAAAAAGAATCTATCCATACTTCATTTGTCAAGCTAACAATATCCTCCAATATCTTGGCATCTCTGCTTTGGCGTCTTTTGTTAAATAGCATTCCTTGATTATCATCTATGCAGATTATTACCTTCATGTTTTTTCACCTTTCTTATATCTTTGCATACAATAATAGTAACAGATTTTTAGCGAGGTATCTACATGAATATTCTTAGGGCTTCCCAATTAAATAACGGCGGCAATATGAACAACAATATAAACGGTAATATGAGTAACAATACAAACAACAATATGAATAGTAATATGAACGGCAATATAAACAACAATGTGAATAGCCTTAATGGCAGAAACAACAGAAACATCGGAAATAGCAGGGATGTTTCCAATAATATCGACACAGGACGACTTCAAATCAATGTCACATCGGCAATTACATCTTTTCCGGTTGCAGATGCAACGATTTCTATCTCATATACAGGTGTACCGGAGGCAACCTTAGAACAACTCCGAACAAATTCTTCGGGTCAGACGGAGACAATAGAGTTGGATGCACCACCGGTGGAACTGAGTTTGAATCCGAATAATGAGATTCAACCGTATTCCGAATACACTTTAAATGTAACAGCACCGGGCTTTGAGCCGATTAGTATATCAGGAACTGAGATTTTGGCAAATGAAACGGCGCTTCAAAATATCACCATGAATCCAAGTGAGCCGGATGAAACGGGAGAAGAAGTGTTTGTGATTCCGGGACATACGCTTTATGAAGAGTATCCACCGAAGATTCCGGAGCCGGAAATCAAACCGGTTCGTGAGACGGGAGAGATTGTTCTCAGTCGTGTTGTGGTTCCGGAATTTATTGTGGTACATGATGGAACGCCGAATGACACCACAGCAAGAAACTATTATGTGAGATATAGAGATTATATTAAAAATGTGGCTTCCAGTGAGATTTATGCTACATGGCCAGCCAATACTATTCGTGCAAATGTGCTTGCAATCATGTCGTTTACTTTGAATCGTGTCTATACGGAATGGTATCGAAACCAAGGGTATGATTTTACAATTACATCTTCCACGGCGTTTGACCACAAATGGATTCCGGAACGAAATATCTACACTAACATTTCGTTGATTGTTGATGAATTGTTTTCAAACTATTTGTCTCGTCCAAATGTAAGACAGCCGATTTTAACCCAATATTGTGATGGAAACAGAGTTAGCTGTCCAGGGTGGATGACACAGTGGGGTAGCAAGGCCCTTGGCGACCAGGGCTATTCTGCCATTGAGATTCTTCGATATTTCTACGGAGATAACATGTATATTAATACGGCGGAAGAGATTTCCGGTATTCCTTCTTCTTGGCCGGGATATGTTCTTTCTCAGGGCTCAACCGGCGATAAGGTACGTCAGGTTCAAGAGCAATTGGCAGTGATTTCGGGTGCATATCCGGCAATTCCGAGAGTTACAGCGGATGGTGTGTATGGTCCGGCAACGGCAGAAGCGGTGCGCGAGTTCCAGTCTGTTTTTGGGCTTCCGGAAACGGGTACGATCGATTACCGAACATGGTATAAGATATCCGAAATTTATGTTGGGGTATCCAGAATCGCCGAGTTAGTGTAGAGAGAAATATTATTTCTTTAAATAAATCTCATTTTCTGTTACTATAGAAGTATCTTGAAAAGGGGACATGGATATGAAGAAATCAAAAAGAATTTGGGCGTTATTATTAATGGTAGGAATCCTGGCTGTTTATGAGGTGCGTGACATGCGCACCGAACAGCAGGAACCAGTATCCGTAGGTACACTTGATGAAATTCCTGCATTTTCCGGCGAACCATATGTTGTTTTGAATGACAATGAACCGGATTTCACGGAAGAGGATATGGTTGCGGAATCCTATGAATACTATAGTGAATTAGATGAAGACGGAAAATGCGGAGTTGTGGAGGCAAGTGTCGGACAGGATATTATGCCTACAGAGGAAAGAGGAAGTATAGGTCAGGTGAAGCCGACGGGATGGCAGACGGTTAAGTATGATAACGTGGATGGAAAGTATTTGTATAATCGTTGTCATTTGATTGGATTTCAATTAACTGGAGAAAATGCTAATGAAAAGAATTTGATTACCGGAACAAGATACATGAATGTAGAAGGCATGCTGCCTTTTGAAAATATGGTTGCAGATTATGTAAAAGAGACGGGAAATCATGTTGTTTATCGTGTCACCCCAATCTATGAAGGAGATAATCTGGTGGCTTCGGGGGTTCAAATGGAAGCAAAATCGGTGGAAGATGATGGTGAAGGCATTTGTTTCAATGTGTATGTCTATAATGTGCAGCCGGGAATTGATATCGATTATGCAACCGGAGACAGTCAATTGACTGATGAAGATAAACCATAAATTACTTGTAAATATGGTGTTGTAATGTTATGATAAAAGGTAGCGAAACATGACGAAATGAGGTATATAAATGATAATAGATATATTAGGAATTGTGATTGGCTTTATACTTTTGGTAAAAGGCGCGGATTGGTTTGTTGACGGTTCTTCATCCGTTGCAAAGAAGCTTCGGATTCCGGCAGTAGTTATTGGACTCACTATTGTGGCTTTTGGGACAAGCGCTCCGGAGTTGGCAGTTAGTGTGTCGGCTGCACTCAAAGGCAGCAATGATATCGCACTTGGAAATGTAGTTGGCTCGAATATTTTTAACACCTTGGTTGTTCTAGGTGCAAGTGCGGCAATCACACCGATTGCAGTGGGAAAAAGTACAATTAAAAAGGACTTTCCATTGTCTATTTTTGCGGCTGTATTATTAGGTGTTCTTTGCTTGGATACCATTCTTTTTCAGGCTGCAGATATGAAAATAAGTCGCATAGATGGTATTATCTTATTAATCTGTTTTGCTTTCTTTATGTATACAACAGTGCAGGCAGGTTTAAAAGGCAGAGCAGAAGCAGAGCAAGAGGAGATTGAGACCCTTCCAACATGGAAAAGTGTTTTATTTATATTAATTGGTCTTGCCGGAATTGTGGGTGGCGGTCAATTGACTGTAACTTGTGCAAAAGGACTGGCAAGAGATTTGGGGATGACAGAGGCAGTTATTGGGCTGACTGTAGTAGCCCTTGGAACGTCACTTCCAGAGCTGGTTACTTCGGTGGTTGCAGCTAGAAAGGGCGAAAGTGATATTGCAGTTGGAAATGTGATTGGCTCTAATATATTTAACATTTTCTTTATTTTAGGTATATCTGCAACAATTTTACCGATGCAGAAATTGGACCCATCTTACGTATTTGATTTGCTTGTACTTGTAGTGGTGATGATTGTGACATTTATTCCAATCGCAATTACGAAAAAAGTTGGACGAGGTATGGGTGTTACAATGGTTTTGGCTTATGTGGCATATACCGCATATTTGATTATAAGGTTATAAAAGCAGGTAGTTAGATGAAAAACAAAATCAAACAATTTTCGAAAGGTGATTTCAAAGTAGAACAGCCGGATATTCGTTTTTCTACCACACATATTCATATGTCTGTGGGGGAAGGCGAGGTTTACGAAGGCAGTTTTCTTATAGAGAATGTGAAAGACGGAGATATCAGAGGACTTGTATATCCGTCTTCTTTTCGTGTGCATTGTTTGGAAGAAGGCTTCGAAGGGAACCCAGTTAAGGTGAATTTTACCTATGATAGCAGAGGCCTGACTCCGGGACAGATGGAGCAGGGGAAATTTACAGTGGTGTGCAACGGCGGTGAGTATGAGCTACAGTTTGATGTGGTGATTAAGAAGCCGTTTGTAATGACTGCTTACGGAAAGATTCAGACACTTGCAGATTTCAAGAAGCTGGCCATTCAGGATTTCTCAGAAGCAAAGAGTCTGTTTCGCTCCAGACAATTCTATGATGTGTTGAAGTATGAAGATAAACGAGTGAGAAATCTTTATGAAAATATGCGCAAGTGGTCTTTGGATGAACAGGCATTGGAGGAATTCCTCGTCGGTATTAAGCAGAAGGAAAAAATCTATCTGACTTTGGAACAGGATGAAATCACCTGTGACAATATTTTGGAGACACAAAAGGTCTGGACAGACATTCGCAAGAATACATGGGGTTACGAGAAGGTTCAGTTTGAAACCTTGGGAGATTTCCTTGAAGTGAAACAGCGAGAAGTGTCTACCGATGATTTTGTGGGAAATACATACCGCTTGGAATATTTTATCCATGCAGAAAGACTGCATAGTGGTTATAACTATGGAAAAATTTTAGTTTCTACACCATACGAAACGTTAAGTCTTAATGTCACCGTGCACCAAGAGGCAAAACGGGATGAAATGCGTGGCATGAAGGGCATGATTGCCGGCCAAGGCTTGAAAGAATACTTGGGCTTTATTTCCGGCAAGATGGGTGTCAGCGATTGGGCGCAAAAGGCAATTAAACGGGTAGACCAATTGCTTGAGTTAGAACCGAATAGTGAATATTATCAGCTTTTGAAGGCTCATATCTATCTGCGCAGCAGACGAGAGGAAGAGGCTAAATGGATCTTGGATAATGGAAATTATTCAAAGTTTGTCATTGGCCGCAAGCCGGAGATTAGCGCTTATTATATGTTTTTAACTGCATTACTAAAGAAAGATACTTTGCATACGAACCGTGTGTTGGAAGAGATTTATCGTGTGTATATGAAGCACCCGTACTCATGGCCGTTGCTTTGTATGATTATAAACTTGGATACGAAGTATCGGGATTACAATGACAGGATTCGGGTGTTGGAGAGACAGTTCTTTAACGGGGCAAATCAGATTTTGTTATACGCGGAAGCTTATATTTGTTTTCAGGAACGTGTACTTTTGCTACGTAAATTAGAATCCTTTGAGGTGCAAGTCCTTAATTTTGCCACAAAGTACAACATGATTACCAGAGAACTGGCGCTTCATATGGCGGATTTGGTTTGTCAGCAGAAAAAGTATGACCCGAAGCTCCTTCGCATTTTGGAGCGTGCATATAAGATGTATGAGGAACCGGATATTCTTCGTGCTATTTGCATGCAGTTAATTAAGGGAAATAAGACTACAGGCGAATGTTTCAGATGGTATGAGATGGCTGTGAAGCAAGAAATGAAGATTGCCCAGCTCTACGAATACTATATGATGTCCATGAATCCGGAACGTATAAAAGCTGCATTCCCGAGAATTGTGTATCTGTATTTCCTTCGAGGCATTAATTTGGATTATCAAAGAACCGCATTGTTGTATGAAAATATTCTGCTCTATGAGCAGGAAGATAGCGAGATTTATAAGCAATATTTTGAGCAAATGAAGGTGTTTGCTACAGAACAGCTTCTAAAACGTCATATCAATGATTCGCTGCGTGTGATTTACAATCGCCTGATTAATCCGAATACCATCGCTTTGGATGAACTGGATGCTTTGTATGATGTGTGTCATGCATATCATATAACAACGAAGGTCAAAGGTATGAAATTTGTCCTCGTTATTGAAAACGATGGAAGCGTACGACAAAGGGTTGCCTATAAGGCGGAATATGGCGCGAAGATTTACTTGTACAATAAGGATGCAAGAATTGTATGGGAAGGGGATAACGGCAGACGCTATGTGGATTCCATTCTATACGAAACAAGACGATTGTTTTATGAAATGCGCTATTTAGAGCTTTGCAAGCAGCGAAAAACAATCCGTACCGCTTCCGAACAGATGGAGTCTCATGTGGAATTGAATTTTGAGACCTTGAAGCAATACGGTATGGAGGCATTTGAGAAAAAGGATATTTTTATTCTATGTTCCAAGAGGGTAAGGGAACAGCAAGAGATGGAAGATGACTTCTTGTTGTATCTTTGCTTTGAATTGGTGAAAGAAGGATTTTACGACAAAGCAGTATTGACTTATTTGGCACAGTACTATTGCGGTGCCACACGGGATATGAAGATGGTTTGGCGGAAAGCAAAAGAGTATGGCGTAAGCGCCAAGGCGATTGCAGAGCGTATTATCACGCAAATGCTTTTCTCGGAGGTTATGTTCCAAGAGGAAGAAATTTTTGAGGACTATTATGGGGGAAGACCATATTTCCGTTTGAAACAGGCATATCTTGCATATGTATCAAGGATGTATGTGGTTCAGAACCGAATTATGCCGGCTGATATTATCCGCATTATTCTTCAAGAGCTATCACAAAAAGAGTATCTTGCAGATATTTGTAAGGTGGCAATCTTGAAATATTATGTCGGAAAAGAAGTAGAACCGGCAATGCAATCCTTGCTACAAGAATATTTTGCGGAAATGGGTCGCAAACGTTTAGTATTTCCATTCTATTTGCAATACCCGGCAAAATGGTTGAAGGAAGCACAGATTTATGACAAGGTTATGGTGGACTACCGAAGCTGTTTAGGTGGAAAGGTTAAAATTGTTTATCGCATTTTGCAGTCAGATGAGATGGCTGGTGAGGAATATGCTGAGACCTTGCTTCCAATCTATGATGGCGTTTATGTCAAAGAATTCGTGTTATATGAAGGAGAAATTCTGGAATATTATTTTGTAGAGGATGGCAAGGGCACGCAGATTGTTACTGACAAGGAAAGATGCAGGAAAGAGCAGATTATTTATGAAGATGGCAAATATGGAAGACTGAATTTGATTTCACGTTTGTCAAAGGAAAAACAGTATGAGTCCATGCTGCACTACCGAAAAGAGGAACAGGTTGCAGAAGAAATATTTGTTACTTATTAATGTACAGGGAGGAGGAAGTGTGATATGTCAAACAGTATGATAGGATATGAATTGAATGAAAGATATTGTCAAATCAGTTATTATCATGAAGAGAATCAAGAACCGCAAACGCTAGAGACAATCGCATATTCTGCCAACGACTTGTATAGAAGGGCTGTGCGACACGAAAGTGATGAGATTGTACATTTGCTAAGGGAGTTTATTGAAAACTCCTTGAGCAGATTTAAAAGCATTGGACAAATCGTGTTTACCGTGCCGGAATTAAATGTGGATATTGTGCGTATGCTGAAAGGAATTGCAAAACGCATGGGCATTGATAAGGATAACGTTTATGTACAGGATTACAAAGAAAGCTTTTGTAACTTTATGATTTATCAGCCGAAGGAATTGTGGCAATATGAAGCAGCCCTGTTCCATTGTGACCGTCATGAAGTCAAGGCGTATATGCTGCGTAAGCTGCGTACCGGATATGGGAAGGGCAGGGATGCTTTTATTACCGTAGATGAGGTGGCGAGCGCAAAGATGGAAGAATTGGCTGCCGTATATCCGGTGTTAAATGTGGACAGAGCCAAGGAGGCGGATGTTCAATTCAAGCAGTTTGTACAGGGTGTATTTGATAAGAAGTTGGTTTCCTCCGTGTTCTTAGTGGGAGAAGGGTTTGAGAACAACTGGTATCCACAATCCTTAAAAGTGCTGTGCAATGGAAGAAGAGCATTTCTTGGCAATAATTTATATAGCAAGGGGGCTTGCTATGCTGCCTACAAGCGGAGTTTGGGATATGAGGATTCCTTAATCTATTTGGATGAGACCAAAATGATGGACCAGATTTGTTTAAAGCTTCGCATGCAAGGCGTGGACAAATGGTATCCGATTGTATCCTGGGGAAGCAGATGGTATGAGTCGGATATACAATGCGAAATACTATTAGAAAATACAGATGATATTGAAATACATATTGAGTCGTTGGTGGGAGCGGAGATGCGCGTGGAGCGTGTTTCCTTGGAAGGTCTTCCAAAGCGAAAGAACTATACGTTAAGACTTCAGGTAAAGGTCATGATGAGGAATGAAAAATGCTGCTGCATCAGCTTTAAGGATATGGGATTTGGTGAGTTCTTTCCGGCAACCGACTTTTATGTGGAGAAGGAAATACATTTAGGAGGAAGCAATGAGCAGTTTAATTCTTTGTCATAAAAGACGAGCAAAACAGCCGTATGAAATCACGAGAATTCATCGTAGGATTTACACGATTGAAGAGCTTGTGTATTATTTGTGCAATCATTTGTATCTGATTGATTACACAATTATGAATGAAAATTTGTGCGACTGGCTGGAAGAAGAATTAGAATTGGAAGAGCTTTCAGGCAATATCAGACAACTGTTGGAGCAAAATGGAACCATTGAGCAATTTGTTGTGACCATCCTGGCCTATTCCTCTATCTATACCACAGGGGAGCTGAGCCAGATCCAAGATGTACTAGAGAGATTGAAAAATCAAAAGCCGGTGGAAAAGCAGAAGTACAAGGCAGATAATTTGTTGCAAAGCGGTTCTGTGAAATCGGCTGTCTTGGCTTATCAGGAAATTATTCATGGTGAGCGCGATGAGAGTATGGATGGAAAATTTTACGGCAAGGTCTATGCATGTCTTGGGGCATGTTATGGACGATTGTTTCTATATGAAGAGGCTGCAAGAATGTATGAAGCGGCATATCAGATTTGCGAAGAGGAAGCCATGCTCAAGGCTTATCTGTATGCTTGCCGTCATTATATGAGCAAAGAGGAATATTATAATCTTTTAAAGCGCAGCCAAATTTATATGAATCTGGATGCATTGATTGCACAGGAAGTATTGGAAATTGAAAATCAGGTAAAAGTGCTACAGTATGAGGATACCTTGCACAATTGGAAGAATCAATATCGCAGACTGAGCACAGGGGAAATATAAAAAGGTGTTGCTAAATTATCGAAAATCGTATAGACTTACAAGTTAAGAGAAAAGAGGAGGTTTTGAGAGATGACAGCATATAAAGATTTAAGTGTAGAAGAATTACAGTCATTAAAGAAAGAACTGGAAGCGCAGTTCGCAGAAATCAAAGCAAAAAATTTGAAGCTTGACATGTCGCGTGGTAAACCGTCAAAGGCACAGTTGGATTTATCTATGGGAATGATGGACGTTCTCAGTAGCGAGGCAGACCTTACCTGCGAGGAAGGTGTTGATTGCCGTAACTATGGTGTACTTGATGGAATTAACGAGGCGAAACAGCTTCTTTCAGATATGTCAGAGGTGCCAAAGGAGAATATCGTTATCTTCGGTAACTCTAGTTTGAATGTGATGTATGACACCATTTCGCGTTCTATGACACATGGTGTAATGGGAAGCACACCTTGGTGTAAATTAGATAAGGTAAAATTCTTATGTCCGGTACCGGGTTATGACAGACATTTTGCAATTACAGAGCATTTTGGAATTGAGATGATTAACATTCCGATGACACCGGAAGGACCAAATATGGATATGGTGGAAGCATTGGTAAATAATGATGAAACAGTCAAAGGTATCTGGTGTGTTCCGAAATATTCAAACCCACAAGGTTACACGTACTCAGACCAGACGGTAAGACGTTTTGCAAGGTTAAAACCGGCTGCAAAGGACTTCCGTATTTACTGGGATAATGCATATACAATTCATCATTTACATGATGATAACCAAGATTACTTAATCGAAATTTTGATGGCATGTAAGCAGGAAGGTAATCCGGACATGGTTTACAAATTCTGTTCTACATCAAAAATCAGTTTCCCGGGTTCGGGTATTGCAGCAATTGCAGCATCTACAGCGAACTTGGCAGATATTCGTAAACAAATGACGATTCAAACAATCGGTCACGATAAAGTAAATCAATTACGCCATGCACGTTATTTCAAGGATATCCACGGCGTTGTGGAGCACATGAGAAAGCATGCAGATATTTTAAGACCAAAATTTGAGGCGGTAATTGACGTACTGAACAAAGAGTTGAGCGGACTTGAGATTGGTAGCTGGACAGAACCTCGCGGAGGATATTTTATTTCCTTTGATTCCTTAGAAGGATGTGCAAAAGCTATTGTAGCAAAAGCGAAAGAAGCAGGAGTAATCATGACACCTGCAGGGGCTACTTTCCCATACGGAAAGGACCCGAAAGACAGCAACATTCGTATTGCGCCATCTTTCCCAACACCGGAGGAATTATCTATGGCAGCGAATATCTTTGTACTTAGTGTAAAATTAGTAAGTATTGACAAGATTTTAGGAGAAAAATAATGAGTAAAGTTAGAACTAGATTTGCACCGAGCCCAACCGGCAGAATGCATGTTGGAAATCTTAGAACAGCATTATACGCATATTTGATTGCAAAACACGAAGATGGAGATTTCTTGCTTCGTATTGAGGACACGGACCAGGAACGTTATGTAGAGGGTGCAGTTGATATCATTTACCGTACATTGGCAAAAACAGGACTTGTTCATGATGAAGGCCCAGATAAAGACGGCGGATATGGCCCGTATGTGCAAAGTGAGAGACAGGCGACAGGCCTTTACTTGGAATATGCAAAGAAATTAATCGAAGCAGGTCATGCGTATTACTGTTTCTGTGATAAGGAGAGATTGGCTTCTCTTAAGAGTGAGGTTAAGGAAGGCGGAGAGGAAATCGTTGTTTATGATAAACACTGTTTATATTTAAGCAAAGAAGAAATCGAGGCAAACCTTGCAGCAGGCAAACCATATGTTATTCGTATTAATATGCCAACAGAAGGAACCACAACTTTCCATGATGATATTTATGGAGATATCACAGTTCCAAATGAAGAATTGGACGATATGATTTTGATTAAATCAGACGGATATCCGACTTATAACTTTGCAAACGTAGTAGATGACCATTTGCAAGGCATTACACACGTGGTTCGTGGTAATGAATATTTGTCATCTGCTCCGAAATACAACAGATTATACGAAGCTTTTGGCTGGGGAGTTCCTACCTATGTACACTGTCCGTTGATCACAGACGAGACACATAAGAAACTCAGCAAACGTTCCGGACATTCTTCTTATGAAGATTTGATTGAACAAGGTTATATTACAGAAGCGGTTGTCAATTACGTTGCACTTCTTGGATGGAGCCCGACAGACAATACGGAAATCTTTTCACTGGAAGAATTGGTGAAGGCATTTGATTACCGTCATATGAGTAAATCACCGGCGGTATTTGATACTGTGAAATTGAAATGGATGAATGGTGAATACTTAAAGGTTATGGATTTTGACAAGTTCTATGAATTGGCAGAACCATACATCAAAGAAGTCATCACAAAGGACTATGATTTAAAGAAGATTGCGGCACTTGTGAAGACAAGAATTGAAGTGTTCCCGGATATCAAAGACCAGATTGATTTCTTCGAAGAGCTTCCGGAGTATGATACAGCAATGTACACACACAAGAAGATGAAGACAAACGAAGAGACTTCCTTGGAAGTTTTAAAAGAGATTCTACCACTGTTTGAAGCACATGATGATTATACCAATGATGCATTGTATGAAGTGTTAAGAGGTTATGTGGAAGCAAAGGGCTGCAAGAATGGCTATGCAATGTGGCCTGTAAGAACGGCTGTATCCGGTAAGCAGAACACACCAGGTGGAGCAACTGAGATTATGGAAATCTTAGGAAAAGAAGAATCACTTGCAAGATTACGCAAGGGAATTGAATTACTTAGTAAATAATTGTTGGGCGGGAAATGTTTTTCCCGCCTAATGCGTTGTTTTTGAGTGTTTTACGGTGCGAGTGGTGAAGTGTATTGATTAGCACCGTAAGTGTGCAGGCATTGTATGCGGTGAAATTTGTATTTTACGGTGTGAAGTTGAGATGTGTTGAATTACACCGTAAGAAGACATGCTTAGTATGTAGTGGAATTTAGACTTTACGGTGTGAAGTTGATGTGTGTTTCAATGAACCGTAATATTAATGTGGTGAGATTTGAAATATACGGTGCGAAAAAGAAAATTGTGAGTTTACACCGTAAATATTACAAAGTAGTAAATTTAGAATGGAAAGATTTACGGTGCGAAAAAGAAAATTTTGAATTCACACCGTAAATATTGCAAAACAGCAAATTGTAAATGGATATTTTACGGTGTCTAAAATGAAAATACCAGTCCACACCGTAAAACATAAAAAGGGGAAATGTAAATGAGTTTCAACTCAGCTCAAATCGAAGCAATTGCCCACAAGGATGGACCGTGTATGGTCCTGGCCGGTCCCGGTTCCGGGAAAACTACCGTTATTACCAATCGAATAGTGAATTTAATTGAAAAGCACAAGGTAAAGCCGGAGGAAATTCTAGTCATTACCTTTTCAAAAGATGCGTCAAAAGAGATGCGGGATAGATTTTATAGATTAAAGCTGAGTGATGGCACATCAGCAGCCGCGTGTGGTGCATCGTCTGTGACCTTTGGTACATTCCACGGTATTTATTATGGCATTTTAAAGTGGGCTTATAAATTAACATCAGAAAATATCTTTTCAGATGAGCAGAAGTACCAGCTATTGCAGCGAGTGGTGGAGTGCATGAATCTGGATATTGATGATGAAAAAGATTTTCTGCAGGGGATTGCAGGAGAAATCAGTAATGTAAAAAATAATTATATAAAGATGGATGAATACCAATCGAAAAACTGCGACGAGGATACTTTTAGAAAAATTTATCAAACCTACGAAGCAGAGCGAAAGCGACTTAAGAAGATTGATTTTGATGATATGCTGGTGCTTACCTATGAATTATTTCAGAAGAGACCTGACATTTTAAAGGCTTGGCAAGCAAAGTATAAGTATATCTTAATCGATGAGTTCCAGGATATTAATAAGGTGCAGTATGATGTGATTCGTATGCTGGCAGCACCGGAAAACAATTTGTTCATCGTGGGAGATGATGATCAGTCCATCTATCAGTTCCGCGGTGCAAGGCCGGAGATTATGTTAAACTTTCCAAAAGATTTTCCGGAAACGAGACAGATTATACTGGATGTGAATTATCGTTCTACGAAAACCATAGTGAACGGGGCGGGACGCGTAATTCAGCACAATAGAAAGCGATATCCGAAGCAGATTGTTACAACCAATGAGCAGGGATTGAACGTACATGTTCAAGAAGTGCGTCATTCCATAGAAGAAAGCAAATATGTGTTAAAAGAGATTCAAAAAGAGTTAAAAGAAGGCGTGTCGCCAACAGAGATTGCTATTCTTTTCCGAACCAATAACGAAGCGCGGGTGATGGTGGAGACACTGATGGAATACAATCAGCCTTTTCATATGAAGGAGCATTTTCCAAATCTATACGAGCATTTTATAGCGAAGAACTTGATTGGATATATGCGAATGGCCGTGGGGGACCGTTCCAGAAAACTATTTTTGGAGATTATGAATCGACCGAATCGATATATTGGGCGAGACAGTGTGGATAACGGGGAAGTGTCATTTGAGGAGTTAAAAAAGTTCTATGCAGATAAAGAATGGATGCAGGACCGCATTGACCAGTTGGATGTGGATTTGCGAATTATCAAAAAATGCAAGCCTTATGCGGCCATTCAGTATATTCGAAAGCATATTGGGTATGATGAATTTTTGAAAGAGTATGCCGTAAGACGCAGAATTAAATTAGTAGAATTAATGGACGTTGTGCATGAAATAGAAGAACGTGCAAGGGAGTTTAATACCATTGTAGAGTGGTTTTCTCATATCGAGGAATATGGAGAAAATTTACGGAGACATGCAGAACTTCGTGAACCAAGTCAAAATTCCGTTCAGTTAATGACCATGCACGGAGCCAAGGGACTTGAGTTTCATACCGTATTTGTGATTGGAGCGAATGAAGATATCTGCCCGTATAAAAAAGCAGAAACCACGGAAGAAATAGAAGAAGAGCGGAGACTTTTCTATGTGGCAATGACTAGGGCGAAGAAACGGCTGTTTATTTCTTATAGTAAAGAACGAAATGGAAAGAAGATGAAGCAGTCAAGGTTTGTGGGGGAATTATTAAATTTTTAAATCTAAAAAAATAATAAAGATGGTTGACAAAATACCCCTATAGGTGTATCTTAATAACGTAGATGTTAGCACTCGAAACAAAAGAGTGCTAATAAGATGAAAAAGAGGAGGTATTTATGGAACTAAATCACGGATTAGACGACCGTAAACTTAAGATTTTACATGCGGTTATCAAGAATTATTTAGAAACCGGCGAACCTGTTGGCTCCAGGACTATTTCTAAATACACGGACTTGAATTTGAGTTCTGCAACCATTCGTAACGAGATGGCTGACTTAGAGGATTTGGGTTACATCATACAGCCTCATACATCAGCAGGACGTATTCCTTCGGATAAAGGATATCGTTTGTATGTAGATATGCTGATGGCAGAGAAGGAACAGGAAGTTATCGAGATGCGAGAGCAGATGCTGGAGAAGGCCGATAAGATGGATAAGATCTTAAAGCAGGCTGCAAAGGTATTGGCGGTCAATTCGAATTACGCAACTATGGTTTCCGCTCCTACTATGAACCGAAACAAATTAAAATTCATTCAGCTATCTCAGGTTGATGAGCATCAGATTATTGCAGTTATTGTGATGGAAGGTAACATTATTAAGAATAAGATTGTTACAGTGGAAGAAACTCTTAATAATGAGATCATGCTGAAACTGAACATGCTGTTGAACACAAGCCTTCCGGGTATGTCTATAGAAGAGATTAACCTTGGAATGATAGCAGCTTTGAAAGAACAGGCCGGAGAACAGAGTGAAATCATCGGCGATGTATTAAATGCAATTGGAAGCACCATACAGCCGGAGGATTTGGAAATCTATACCAGCGGTGCAACAAATGTATTCAAGTATCCGGAGCTCAGTGATAATCACAGTGCACAGGAGATTATTAATGCATTTGAAGAAAAACACAGCTTGCAAGAGATTGTGACTCAGACACTTTCTAAGGAAGATAATCACGGCATTCAGGTTTACATCGGCAATGAGACACCGGTTCAATCTATGAAGGATTGTAGTGTGGTTACAGCGACTTATGAATTGGGTGAAGGCATGCAGGGAACGATAGGTATTATCGGACCGAAGCGAATGGATTATGAACATGTAATGAAGACTCTGAAAACTCTGATGACAGAGCTTGACGAGATTTTCCATAAAGAAGAATAGAAAGGTGGCAAGGTCCCTTGGAAGAAAACAAGAATCAAGAGGTTGTAGAGGAAACTGCATCTGAGACTGCAGAAGCTGAGACTTCGACAGAAGAAAACGCTTCCGAAAATGCAGAAGCTGAGACAGTAGAAACTGACAATGCGGATGTGGATTCAGAAGCGGAAGCAGAAGGCGCAGGAGAACCTACAAAAGAGAAAGCAAAATTATTCAAAAAGAAAAAAGACCCGAAAGATGAGAAAATTGAAGAACTCTCAGACAAACTGTTAAGACAGATGGCTGAGTTCGATAATTTCCGTAAACGTACAGAGAAAGAGAAATCTGCAATGTACGAAATTGGAGCAAAAGATATCGTCGAGAAATTACTGCCGGTTGTAGATAACTTCGAAAGAGGTTTCACTACCGTTGCAGAGGAAGATAAGGAAGATGCTTTTGTGACAGGAATGGAAATGGTATATAAGCAACTCATGACAATGCTGGAAAGCGTAGGCGTGAAACCAATTGAAGCAGTTGGTCAGGAATTTAATCCGGACCTCCATAATGCAGTGATGCATGTGGAAGACGAAACAGTTGGGGAAAACATCATTGTCGAAGAATTTCAAAAAGGATACACATACCGTGACTCCGTAGTGAGATACAGCATGGTAAAAGTGGCAAATTGACCGAAAGCGACTTAGCGAATCCAAGCAAAGCGCAGGATGAGGTTAGTGTCCGCTGCGAGACGTAACGGAGCGAGAGCGCGTTTTTCGGGTTTATCCTTTTGGCTCTCATTTATCTCATACACAATATGGGCTGCCTCATAAACTTTGCGACAGCTCCGAACATTTATAGGTTATTTCCGGATACGAACATCGTTCCGATACCCTCGTCGGTCATCATTTCGACCAACA
>JAZSDK010000122.1:0-15866 GCA_045531155.1 Faecalimonas sp.
GGTCATTTCCTCTCACAATCCCCCATTCCATCATCAGTGCTGCGCTACCCGTTGCAAACGGTGTTGCAAACGAGGTGCCGCTTAAGTTTTCAAAGGAACCTCCCGGAACAGGCGCAAGAATATCCACCCCCGGCGCCACAATGTCAGGCTTTGCACGCCTGCCCGGTCCTGCCGGCCCTCGACCGGAAAACTCCGCATACGTAAAGGTTGTAGGGTCATAAGCTCCCACACCTATAGTTCCATAGGACGTAGATGGTATGGTAAGGGTTCGCTCCTCTGTCGGAAATAAAAATCCAGTTCCAACATTTAACACAGCTTGGCTCGGAAGCCACAAAGCATACTCTCCATTCACAATATCTCTCGGTGTTAATACAATCCGCCACACCCCACTATCGATATAGGTATCTCTAGGTAGAAAATCGACGAAAATCTCCTGGTCAATACTAAATGGACTCGGCTCTCCATAATACAGTAAAATCTGCGTATTTCCCACTACAAACCGTTGGGAACCCAGTTGCTCCTGAATAGGACCAATCCGTACACCGGAAGGTGATATTAAAGAAATATCCACCAAATCAAAATAGGCTTTCCATATCTGCACATTCACGGTTGGCTCGTTTTCCTGCACTGCAAGTTCAATCACAACTTCTTCTTCATCGGACAACTCTCCCGATGTATGGCCTGCACTGCTCCCCTCATTTCCTGTTCCAATACAAATAACACTTTTCCATGTATTTGCAATATCCTCAATAAATCGTTCTAATAATCCACTTCCATCATGAGGGCCATAGGTATTTCCAAAACTCAGATTTATGGCAACTGGAAGCTGATATTCCAATGCCTTTCGCACCACATAATCCATGGCTTGTATAAGTTCCGTTGTCCTTGGAAATCCTCCCTCTCTCGGTGTTCCAAGCTTCACCACTAATAAATCACTTTGGAATGCTACACCCCGATATTCTTCCGAGTTACCTGCTGCAATCCCCGCTACCGAGGTGCCATGTCCCGAGAAATCCTGACTCGGTACAATCTGCAGCCGTTCCTGACGAGTCCCTGCCTGAAGGGCCTGGTTAATCTGCTCCTGCGTATATTCAGTTCCAATCACATAGCCTTCCGGTGGATTTCCTGCAATCATCTGATCCCACAGATTTCGAATTCTGGTTGTTCCATCTGCATTTCGAAAGACCGCATTTTCATAATCAATTCCCGAATCTATCACTGCAACCAGAACACCTTCCCCTGACAAGGATTCCGGTGGTAGCTGCACAGGCGTAATGCAAGAGGCTCTCTTTCCATTTTCTATCTGGAAAAAGAGCCTCTTTGGTTTCTCAACATAGTCTACTGCCGGACAGTTTGACATGGCATCAATCAGACTTTCCCGAATGGTCACGATGGCAAATTCATTCTGCATTTCCACCACCTGAGCCCCCAGTGCACGCACGCAATCCAAGGAACCGGAATACTTAATAATCAAATCCCACTCCCTGTCTATTGGGTTGTAACCCACATTTAATTCCAAAGATTTGTCACGCTCCTCTTCTGTGGCATCTAAAGCAAGGTTTAACAAATTTTCCAACTTTTGGTCTGGCATAAAAACACCTCCTATTCTCAACATATGTTTGTAAATCTGCTTTTGATATGCTAATATTAGATTTAGCACAAAAGAAGAGAGGTACTATATGAACAAGAAAGAAATCCTTGAAATCCGTAAACAATACAAACCGGAAGAATGCTCTATTACTCGCATTTGCGGTTGTTATGTAAATGGCAATAAAGAAATCGTTGCCACGTCAAAAGATGCATTTTTATCTCTTCCGGAGGAAGAAATTTTTAAGTATTTAACCATATTTAAACAAACCCTTTCAGGAACAATCGGAAAGAACCTGATTAACATGGAATTCCCGCTAGATCAGGAAATGCCGGGCGGAACTCAAGAATTTTTATTACAATTGCGTAATTCGAAATTACAAAATGACATATTAATTGAACAGTTCTATGAAAGAATTATTGAGAACTACAACTACGGGGAAAACTACTACATAATACTGATTCATGTGGCGTACGACGTACCTGGAAAATCCACAGATGGCAGTGAAATGTTTGATGCTTCCGATGAAGTATATGAATATTTACTTTGTAGCATCTGCCCTGTACATTTATCAAAAGAAGGGCTAAGCTACAATCCAGAAACCAACCGCATTGAAAACCGTATGCGCGACTGGCTCATTGAACCACCGGCAAAAGGCTTCCTTTTCCCGACCTTCAATGACCGCAGCACAGATATCCACAGCGTGTTGTATTATTCAAAACAAGCGGAGGATTTACAACCAGAATTTATTGAAAATGCACTTGGATGTACCTTCCCAATGTCAGCTGGAAGCCAAAAAAGCACCTTCCACTCCGTAGTGATGAATACACTTGGTGAGGAATGCGAATACGATGTGCTTCGCAACATTCATGAAAATCTAAATGTAATGATTGATGAAGCCAAAGATTCTCCGGAACCTCCTGTTTTGACAAAACCAGAAATGAAACGCCTCCTTGCCAACAGCGGTATCACGGAAGAGAGAATTGAAAGTTTTGATACAAACTTCGACCATATCGCTGGAGAAAAGGCAGAATTTCTTGTAACTAATATTGCCGAAACACGGAAGTTTAGCATAGAAACTCCAGACATTGTAATTAAGGTCAATCCTGAACGTGCAGATTTGGTTGAAACTAGGATAATTGATGGGAAACAATGTCTTGTTATAGAGGTTAACGACCAGGTAGAAGTAAATGGAGTGCCTATACGTTACAGTACAGGTGAAATCTAACACCCTATGCACCTCTGCACATCCCGCGGATCGTTTTGCGGGGTGTAATCTCACCAAAAAAGAGCTCACTAGTTGAGCTCTTTCGTTTTATATGGTGCTAATTCTAATGGGATAAAATACCCCTTTTCATATCTGCATACCGGACAAACACCTGGAAGTTTCTTTCCTGTATGGATATTTCCGCAATTTAGGCACATCCATTTCTCACTTTCCTTGGTTTCAAAATAGGTGCCGTTTTTTAGCATCTCTGCCAGTTGACCAAAGCGATCTCCATGTATCTTCTCAATCTCTGCAATCTGATAAAATGCCGAGGCAACCTCCATGTAACCCTCTTCTTTCGCCGTATTTCCAAAGGCTATATAAACATCATCTGCCTCTTCATATTCATTGTGCTGAGCAGCCTCTAATAACCCTTCTACTGTGTCCTGCTTATCAACCGGAAAACTACCGCAAATGTCAATCGTTTCACCTGACAAACTTTTCAACAGATCGTAAAATCTTTCCGCATGCGCTCGTTCCTGATTTGCCGTAAATAAAAACACCTCTTGGATGGCATACAAGCCTTGCTCTCTTGCTTCCTCCGCCGCGAAAGTATAGCGATTTCTAGCTTGGCTTTCTCCTGCAAAGGCCTTCATCAAATTCACTTTTGTCTGACTATCTTTAAATTGAATACCCATGATAAATCCTCCTTGTTTTTTATCATAGTATCTCCATTTTTTTCTATTTATACTAGTTAAATCCAAATATTCTGTTTGCAACAGTATATGCCAACGACGAAACCTTTCTTCCCGGTTTTCCCGGCAAATTCATAGTCTGCCCAAGTATTCCATAGCGAATCTTAACGTATACTTTTGGATCCTTCTCTTTCAAATATTTCCAAAGCTCCGTTTTCTTCTCCAAGTTCTCCGGATTCTTAGAACGAATCGCAATGATAGAAGAAACCGTCATCATAATAGCCAGGTAATTAATCATATACGCTCTTAACTTTTTATTGGCAATCTTATGCACCTGATACATATCAATCATAGTTTTATTCACGAACAGCTGCTGGTCGATACGTTTAATCATATTCTGCTCATTTACCGACTGACCATCTCTGCCAATAAAATAACGATAGAAATTTACATTAAGATAATATATAGTCTTTACATGTGGCAACGGATAATAAACATAAATATTATCTACATAAAAAGTGTGCTTTGGAAGCTCAAGCCCACACATTTTTAACAATTCTGTCCGATACATAACGGAATGCATTAATATATATTGTCCTATACGGAAATGCCCCATTTCTCTCCATGTAATCACTCGTTCTTCCGGCATTACATTCTGGTAGTGAATCACTTTTTTACGTTTTGCTCCAACCTTCTCGTACACATAATTGGAAACAAGCATATCTACCATCTGTTTCTTATCTACCAATTCATGCAGAGTCTGCAAAATCTTCATATATGCAGTTTCATCCACCCAGTCGTCACTATCAACAACCTTAAAATACAATCCTGTTGCATGCTGAAGTCCTGCATTTACTGCATCACCATGTCCTCCATTCTCTTTATCAATGGCCTTCACAATCGTTGGATATTCCCTTTCATATCGCTTCGCAATCTCAAGTGTACTGTCCTGGGAACCATCATTGACAATGATAATTTCCACATCTTCTCCGCCTTTCAAAATCGACTGGATTGCTTTCTCCATATACTCTTCCGAGTTGTAGCATGGTATAGCAAAAGATATATACTTCATCTTATTTCCCCCACATTTTCATTTAAACTATACTTAGTATAAACTATTTTAATAACTTTTCCAACAATGTTTTTTTAATATAAAAAAGCACCTCAAGATTTCTCGAGGCGCTTTTATTTAATGAATGCTACCGATTATTATCGTAAACTCGAATTATGGACACGACATCCTCATCTATTTTTTTCGGTTTGTTTCCTGTACAGAGATATAATTCTCCCCGGTATTTTTCTCTATTATAATCATAAAGATATAGTATTTCACCATTTTGAAGTAATACAAAGTTATATACTTCGTCAGATAAAGTGATCGGTTTTTTGCCATTATATTTTCTTAGTGTTCCACATTCATCATCTTCATCCCATTCCACCATATAAGCATAGTTGCCGTCCTGGTAACTAACACTTCCAAGAGAAACGTCGGAATCAACATTTTCCCCGTTGATATAAAGGTCTCCAGAATCACCATCATCATTTACATCCTTGTAATAGATATAAGAATCCTGTATTAAAGAAGCATTTCTTATATATACATTCTCATCAATTTTTTTCGGGGTTCCTGCTTTTTTACCAGAAATCTTAATTTTGTACAGTTCTCCTACATCACCGCCTTCTGAAACCTTATCAATCATGTAAATGGTTTCTCCTGCCGCATCCATATGTAAATGCCTTGCTTCGTCTTGTTTTATCATAGAAGTTTCATTTCCTACTGCCAAGTAGTACTCCGTAGCAGACTCTAATTCTTTTTCAATCATATCTTCAACATCGTAAATGGAATCAATTTCAGAGAGTTTCACCTTTGTCACTTCCGCTTTCTCTGTTGATGCATATACAACTGCAGCCTTATCTTCTGCAAAGGTTTCCCAATCGGTTGCGTGCTCCGTAATAACAACTTCCTTTTTGCTATTGTAATAGCAAAGTTTGTATGTTACGGTATCCATTGTCTCTTCTTCCAATTCTTCACGCAAATTATCCCGATCCATTTTATCATAATACGCATCTCGTTCCTTTTCGTACTGATTATATGCAGCCTCATACTCCGCATCTGAATTATAAGAATCTGGATATTCCGGTGCCACCATTGCTTCATCTGTTTCCTTCATGTCATCAATTACATATGCACTTAATTTAACTTCATCTGATTCTGCTTTTAGATAATAAATTTCTCCCGAATCATATACATTTATCACTGACTGAACATTAGAAGCTATTTTAACCTTATCTTTGCCTTGTTGCTTTTTGTATAAAGTATCATCCTTCAAATAATAAACTGTCTCCAAATCCTCAGACACATACTTTAGATAGTCTACTTCACTGGCTATTTTCTTCTTACCTTTGCCTGATTTATATATATATAAATCATTGTCTTCATTTTGATAAACAATAGTTTTTCCATCATCTGATACAACAAAGTCTTCTACTTCAATGGCAATTTTCTCTTTATCTTTCAAGTTGTGTTGATAGAGATTATTGTCCTCTGAACGCAAATATGTAACAATATTACCTTTATCGTTTACTTCAAACCTACGAACTTCCGAAGCAATCTTTTTTGGTTCCTTTTTGCTATTTACTTTTCGATAATAAATAGATAATCCATCTGAATCATCAATCTTGTCAACATAGAATATTGTCTTTCCATCTTGGCTCAAAGCCACATACATTCCAAGAATATAACTGATATCAGACAAGCCCTCATTATCAAAACTATGAGATTCATCAAACTCTTTCGTAATCTGCCATGGTTTCCATTTCGCTGCTTGCGTATAAAACAATTCCTTATCTTTGATATAAATTGCATAACTACTTTGGCTGGCACCTGCAAGAACCATAGAAAGTACCAACACTACAACTAATACCGTGGCAACAATTCCACCTAAAAAGAAAAATCTTTTTTTCTTTTTATTTGTAGTTTCATCTTCTTGGATTGATGCAGGAATATCTTCTTCCTCGTTAATCGGGGCTACCTTTTCAGGTGCTGTTTCTGCCGTTGCTATAGAAGCACCACATACATAACAAAAATTCGCCCCTTCTTGAAGTTCTTGGTTGCATTTCGGACATTTAATCATATCCCTTCCCTCCTAATATGTATATATACTACTTTGTTATAAATTATAACTGTTTTGACTCATTACTATGCTTTCCTATTCTTCATAACTTTGACCTTCTATCATCGCTTGATTGTTGAGAACACACTTACTGCCCTTTGCGAGAATCGCTCCTATGGCACATTTTGTATAAGTATTTTTCCCTTCTGTGGTAACTACAGTTGTGCCGTTGACATAAACGGCCGCTTTATTCACTATATTACTAAATTGACAATCTTTGACTTTTAAGGTCGCACCAACTTCACTGTCATCAGCCACCTTTACTAAGCCATATGCAGTATCATGTCCATTAAAAGTACAATTCTCCAGTTCCACTTGCATTGCATCATATATACCATGCTCATTGTCCACGAAAATACAATATCTAAGACTATCCGTTTCATCAAACGTACAATTTATAAATTTGGCATTCCCATATACTGCCACTCCTCCTAAAAATGTACAGTTCTCGTACACAACATTGGTCGCAAATGCATGAACATAACTGGCAATCCGGGTTCCACCTGCCAACTTCTTATTCACAAAATCAACATTCTTAATTAATAATTCGGTAGCTTGATCCTGTTCTTGAAAAGCAAAGCCTGAATTTGAAAACATCTGAACCTCTGCTCGCTTTTCTCCCCCGTCAATCACAACAGAAGTACCACCAAAAACTATGTTTTCTTTTTCTAATTTCAAAGCCGTCTGCAAAAGATAAGTTTGTTCTTTCTCTTTGTTAGACCTTACTGTTTCTGCAAAATTTGCCTCTGATTCTGCAACCTCTTCTCCGCTTGTCTGTACATTCACAGGATTCTCTTCCTTTATATCCTTCTTCCCTGTTTCCTTCTCGCACCCTCCAAGCACAAGCAAAACTGTTAAAATAAACATGATGATATGAAATCTTTTCTTCATTGTCTTCACTCCTATTATTAATAAATATATTCTCATATCTTCTCTGTATATGTTCACATATTATTGTATGCAAAGAAATTTGTCTTGTCAATACACGAACAAACGCCTTTTGCACTCTTTTCCTCTATAACAAGTATAAGTTTCTTCTTGCAAACATTAACCATTCCGTTAGTCATATGTTTGTCAAACACACTAAAAAAGCACCCCGAAATTTCTCGAAGTGCTTTTATTCCTTAACGTGAACGAGAAAATTCTAACTTCCGACCTTTTGGTCTGTGGTGATTTCTAACAACCAGCTTATGCACTGCAACTGATTTATGAGCCCATCTATCTCAAATGTTTCACATTCGCCATCTATTACACGATTTACCATATCTACGAGAATACTATACTTGTCATCATAGTGATTTTTTACTGAAATAACACTACATTTTCCAATCGTAATGCAATCTATTGTGAGTTTCTTCGCATTTAAATCAAGATCTATTGTACCGCCTGTAAAAGTAAATTTTGCTCCACGGATTAAATTTTCTTGTGACTTCTTTTTCTTTAAACAAAGATTAATATCAGAATTAACGGATTTAGCAAAAAGTGAAATTTCACATCCTCCATCTGTCGTTTGCGATTCGCTTACTTGAACGTCTGACCATCTATCCGGTTGACCACACAAAAGAGATGCTACAAGCACGTTATGTAAAAAAGTTTCTAGCATGTGTCCGCCATATTGGTTATTTTGAATCCATTCGCGATTATCTACGTCTTCAAAAATTGTCACTTCAGTTTTTATTAATTCCCCCATAAAAAATCGCCAACTACTAATCAGCGATTCATCTTCGACATAAAGATATTTCCGGAGATTTTTATTGTTATTAACAAGAAATAACAATGGCAACGCCTTTTCCAAAATATAATAACTCAAAAAAAAGATTTTATTGCGTTTAGTTCCCGTTTGGATAAGTTCTCTAACCTCTTCCAGTTCCTTTCTAGTGATAGCTATCGGTTTCTCAAGAACAATAAGTTTTGCACATGAATCTATAAACCGCTTAAGATAACTCACATGTGTATTTGGTGGCGTCTCAATCCAGATCACACTCTTCTCATCGATTTTTTTTGAAATATCTGCGCAAATTTCCTCTGGTATTGCAAGATAACTGCAATATTCTTCTCTATCCTTTGCCGTAACAAGATCGTATACAAACACATCACTTGTACGTAAATGATTATTAAGAGCCGGATATAATCTTTTCTTTACAACATCGCCACATCCTACTATAAACATACTCTTTCGTTTATTCTTTTTGATGGTTTCCGTTGGAAATGATGAAATAATCATACTAATTACAATAGCTGAGAATACACAACCGAGCAACCTTATAGGAATTGGCAAATCATCTCCACTACCCAACAAACCTACTAAAACTTCCATATATTCTGACACAGAATATAACCTAAAAAAACAAAGCGCTTGTGTAGGAAGTATGAGAAAAATTGCAGTCAAATACTCAAGTTGATGGTATATAGAATATCCAATTTCAAAGAATCTTCTAAAAAGAGTGTAATATAATATCCAAACACTCGATTCAAAAAGATAATATATTGCTGCACCTCGTATAATAACGTTGTCCCATTGCAAAATATGACCTAAAATGAAAAGAAGTGTCCATGCAATATAATACAGTTCTCCCATCATAGGTGGTATATCTGCCCTGCCGGAAAGATTCTCTGTTTTCCCTTTTCCTTTTCTATTGATAATTATTCTATAAATTGCCTTTATATGTTGATAAAGAGACAAAAAACGCAATACCCATATACCCCAAAGTATAATTGTGGATAATATAGACCATTCCTTATCCACCCATTTATAAGAACTTATGTCGGGCCTGGTTGAAACCTGAAAAAAATAAGATTTTTTATCTTTATTCAACTTTTGTCACCTCCTCTGCTTTCTGTTAGTTGTATTAAATCTTCCGTGTAATACTAATAACTTATTTTTATTTTACACATTTAGGTATTGTTAGTCAAACGTTAGTCAGACACACAAAAAAAGCACCTCGAGATTTCTCGAAGTGCTTTTATTTATCAACGTGGGCGAGAAGATTCGAACTCCCGACCTTTTGGTCCGTAGTCGTAGAAAGGTCATACTCTTTGATGTTGTTTTGGATGAAATGCTTGATTTATAAAGCTTTTGATTTTTCGATTTTATATTCTTTTCTTGATTTTTTGTAATGTTGTTAGTCAAATGTTAGTCAAAATTGTCAAAGAAAATCCCACAACTTTTTTATTAAAAATCATATTTGTCAATCTCTAAAATCTTAAAGGTTGCATTTTGGAATTTTTCGATTTTGCTTTGCTCTACATATTCAAAAGCTGTTAAATAAATTTCTTGTCCTGCATTTAATCTATCTGCATGAACCATATCAGTTTCTATTCTTGCACCATTTTTATCCACAGCTTCAATTGTTATGTAATAAGAACACTGTTTTTCAGCCTTATTTCTAACCGTGACTTCAAGCGATGTTTCGGAATAATAACCATTATTTGACACTTTGAATTCACCAAAAGTAACATCCACAGATTCTTCTAAATTTTCTTCATTAAATATGCTGCCTATTGCAGACATATTCGCCTCATCTGTTATATTTTGAAATAATGATGCAGCAAGTACAATATACAAAATCACAAGAATAATCGAAAGAATGATCCCTGTTACAAATCCAATCAGTGCTCCTTTGCCCGCAGATTTTGCCCTTTTAGGTTTTTTACTCTCGTATATAAGGAAAAGAATCAATCCTGCAAGCGGAATAAAGAATCCTAAAAGTGCAAATCCGAAACTTGAACGGTCCTCAGAAACAGGTGCGTTCTGAGTATTATCAAGCCTTGTTCCGCATTTGTTACAATATAGGGAATTTTCATCAACCGGTGCGCCACAATTTTTACAATACATCATTTTTCTCCTTATATAATACTTCTGTATTTTTCCCACTCTCTTTAGCAATTGTTAACAACTGTTTTCTTAGGCGTTTCTTATCTTTTGGATTCATAATACAGTAATTTTTGTTACATTGCTCATGGAACATACAACTTCCACAAATAATCCAATTGATTTGTTGTATCATTAACTCTTCGTCAGTCGGCAATTCATAAACATCAATTTCCCTAATATTCTTTGGATTTCTAAGACCAAAATCTAGTGTTTTTCCATTACCTGTTTTTATATACCGATAAACCTCAGCAAAGAATGAAATACTATCATCAACAGAAAATCTTTCGAAGCCTTGCTTGTTCATCCAAACATGGTCTTCTTTACCATCAAACATCACGCCGTCTGGGAACATACCACTAACAAAGATACGTTTAAAACAGACTTTATCTTTAGTTGTTTTTTCTATCTGTCCCTTAAAACCCATAGGGATATTATAGTAGCAATTTGCAAAATCATGACGATAGTTACCTTTTGAATTAAACTGTGCTTCAAGATAATCGTCATATGTAATATTTATGCTACTTACTATCTCCTTTGTGCTGTTTGGTGAAAAATCAATACTGCCAAACTCTGACATAACAACAACCTTATCACCATAGTGACTGATAATTAATTCCTGAATGTCCTTATTATTTTTAAACTTTTCAACCAATTTTTTTGATTTGCGAATTTTATTTTCACGTTCAATGCGATCTCGCTGTTCTTTTTTGTTTTTTTCAACTTCCTTTTGGTGTTGAATGTAAGAAAGCTCTTCCTGTGTCAAAAGTGGTTTGAGATGCACAGGATTATCATAGACACCTAAATTCATGTTTTGTTTGAATTTCAAAAGTACATCCTTTAACATTTTTGTAGGAAGATATTTTGCTTCACTAATTGAACAACTATGATAACAGCCCGTATGAATGTTACCATGACCTTCCCCAAAAAGTACCGCTGTGTTCCAAGGGCAAAGATAGTGTTTTTTCTGAACTAGTTTTCCTTTTTTGAGTCCATCCTCAAATTCGGGGAAGATATAAGGATTTCCACAACCTTCAAAATCATCAACCCAAAAACCTGATGGACCTTTTTCTGCATTAACTATCATAATATCTAATGTAGCCAATGTCTCTCTCTTTAATTCTTTCTTAATCATTATTCTAAACCTCCGTTAATAAGTGTTGCTATATAGCAACCTGACATGTTAACTTAGGTTATTTACTGATATAAACACTAATATTCTTATAATGGTTTTATTGTAATATAAAAAACAATATTTTTCAATCAATATATAATTTTAAACATGTTTGGACTGTAATTCTCTTTTATATTCCGTTAGTCAAATGTTAGTCAAACGCACTAAAAAAGCACTCCGAATATTTCTCGAAGTACTTTTCACAACTCTCCTGTATTTTGCCATTTTGATTAGATTTTTTCAAATACCATCGTCGCTTGAATTCTATCTCCACCACCAAAACCAGTACTGTGAGCAGAAGCAGTTGATATAGTATGAAGTCTATATCCTTTTGCAGCTTGAGCATTAATTACGTTTTCTAACTCACTAAGATTTTTGGAAGTAGTTCCGATTAACTTTTCTTTTAACGTTACTTGTAATACTACGTACTGTGGCATATCTTTCCTCCTTCTAGTGTCCGTTACATTGATAACCTTTATTTATTATAATACTTTTTTCAACATCATTCAACACAAATACACATGCTCTCCCATATGGCAACAAAAAACCAACCACCGAATATTGATGGTTGGTAAACTAATTAATAATTTTTAATATATTCTACAATATACCTTATAAACTTAAATTCTTCAACTTGCGCTAAGGAAAAAATCATTTCGTGTGCAATTTGTCTTACAGTTGCACTCATTGCGTCTTTTCCCTCGTACTTTATTTTACCTTGGGATACTTGTAACCCAATTCCGCAATTTCTTGTTGTTTCATAATATTCTTTATCTAATTCAGAATCGACATGAGCTCCATTATCTTTATTTGCAAATTGTAAAACAACTTCGCTTCTTGAATATGATTTTTGAAAATTATCAACTAAGACTTCCTCGCTCCACCATGCGGAAAAATCTTTTATATTTGGATTCTCTGAAAAATCCCCAAATTTTGGATTGCACTTTCCACCTAAAAGCGCTCCTTTTTGCGTAACGTTAATAGTATAATCAGCTAGCCCTATCCAGTATTTGTCTGTATCTCTCATTTGATTACATATGCTACTAAACCAATTAATATTATCTTTTCCAAGCAAATGCAAAATTGAATTTGACATATTCGTTTGATGAACTAGTTTTCTTATCTCTACTGATATTCTCTTAGCCTCCGCTTCTACGCCTCTGTCATAGGCATATGATGAAGATACTAAAAAACCAATACATTCAATAAAACTGTCTCTTAAATCGTCTTTGTTTAATGTGGTTTTCCCACAGCAGTTTTTATATTTTTTGCCACTTCCACAAGGGCACGAATCATTAGAGTATATTTTTTTCACACCTTTCTCCTGTTTCCTTCTTGAATTATACCACTCCAACCACCGAATTTTTATGGTTTGTCGACTTTTTTTGTTTCTATAATTTGCTCAATAATTTCTATATAATCCCCATAAAAATGTTTCTTTAGCGTAGGTTTTAATAATAGCGAATGTACCACCAGTATAGTTATCAACAATAAAATAAACATTATAACTAACATTATAACTCCGGCTATAATAGAAATTACATCTTTTGTTAAAAAATTAATATCACGAATATTATTCCATATACCATAAGTAAAAACAACTGTAATCAATGCTGACAAAACTTTAGCACATACGTCTATTACATGTCCATTTATGCGTTTTCTATGGGTGAGATATTTTATAAATTCTTTCAGACTTTCTTTGTTATAAATCTCATATTTTGTAGTTACATAATTTTCCCAGTCAATATAACGTTCAAACAAATGCCTTACTCTTTTCTTCTTGCATATCCTGAGCCATATACGTTCTCCACATAAATATTTATATATTTTGTATTCATACTTATCATTAAAATATGTTGGAAAGATGTCTTTCCGTTTTATCCAAAATTTACACATCGCTTTTCCTTTGTTTTTTAATATAAATCATACCACTCTGACCATCCAATATTAATGATTAGTAAATTACAATCTTGCTATCTTTTTCAATTGTTCATAAGGGATTTCTCTTCTTCTTTTTGCAATAATTCGATACTGCTCTTGCATAGTCTCCAAATACATACTTGAACATCTAATATAAGGCTCACCATCTCTGACTTTTGCGACAAACTCTTCCTTTTCTAAATTTGAATTTTTAATGTAAAATTCTCTATTGATATTAGATATCAACATTTTGATTTCTCTTTGCTGGTTTGCCATTGATATCGCGCTTTCATAAAAGAGATTCAACGAAACTATCTGATTGTAATCTAATTCTTTAACAAACAAATGCCGATATTTTTCCCACAAATTATTTTGTATAATAATCTCTGATTTCCAAAAACCTGGCACACTAAAACCATTACCATTATTTCCTAACATATCCATTGCCAAATCTACATTGTTATCTATGCTATCTACTTGCATCACAATTATACTGGCCGCATGTTGTCTTTCAGTACATTTACGACTCTTATAAATATACAAAGTTGTACCAGCAGTAAAAAATAAAATAAGCAACTCTATTACATATAATATGGTTGTGTCCATCTGTATCACCTCATATTAATTATAACATTTCCTCTTACCTGCATTCTATTGGCAATACTCACTTAATTTATCGTCCTCTTTTTTAGCACAACGCTGATTTTAAATTTTTATCGCTTTTAGGCGTGAGATTTTGATAATTTATGTGTCTGTATATATTAATCCGTTAGTCAAATGTTAGTCTTCTAAAAATTATATTAAAAATCGGCTTTGCCTCTTGAATCCCCAACATACTCCCTGTATAATTAACTTACTACAAAGCTTTTAGACACATTTTTATCAATTCTAACTCCTATGGAAAAAATAAATTCAATTATTCCATTTTATAACAAATAAATAGTATACTTACCCAGGCAACTGGGAGGGCGTTTCCCACCTACTTCAAGTCTTGTGGAAGGGGGTGGTTATTATGAGTACTTATGAAGAACTAATGATTATACTGACTGTAGCCAGCCTAATTATAACCATTCTGAATTTTACACATAAAAAATAGACGCCTTGACTTTGGTAGAGCAGACGTCTATTCTTAGAACCTAATCTACTGAAGCAGATGGGTCGCGTCCATCACCTCAGTTGTCTTGTTAAGTATATTATATGCTTATCTATGCAATGTGTCAATATTGCAAATTCATTTTTCCGTTAGTCAAATGTTAGTCAAACGTATTAAAAAAGCACCTCGATTATCATCGAAGTGCTTTTATTTCTTAACGTGGGCGAGAAGATTCGAACTCCCGACCTTTTGGTCCGTAGCCAAACGCTCTATCCAGCTGAGCTACGCCCACATATAAAAGAAACATTACACAGTAATGTTTCTTTTAATGCCGCAAACCGGAATCGAACCGGTACGGGAGTATAAGTCCCGCAGGATTTTAAGTCCTGTGCGTCTGCCAGTTCCGCCACTGCGGCATTCCACCTAATTTCTTAGGTAATGGGACCAATAGGGCTCGAACCTATGACCCTCTGCTTGTAAGGCAGATGCTCTCCCAGCTGAGCTATGATCCCATATTAACATAAAAAAACTGTATCTCTCGATACAAACGACCCGGAAGGGACTCGAACCCTCGACCTCCGCCGTGACAGGGCGGCGCTCTAACCAACTGAGCCACCGGGCCATATTAAATTTTGAAAAAAGTGGACCTTCAGGGACTCGAACCCGGGACCGATCGGTTATGAGCCGATTGCTCTAACCAGCTGAGCTAAAGGTCCATATAAAGCCGATGATGACTCGAACCGATAACCTGCTGATTACAAATCAGCTGCTCTGCCAATTGAGCCACATCGGCAAGTATCACCAACACATCGGCGAAACCATCCTTTTCAGGATAGTGGGACCTACAGGGCTCGAACCTGTGGCCCTCTGCTTGTAAGGCAGATGCTCTCCCAGCTGAGCTAAGATCCCGATTAGCTTATGATACTTACGAAAAAAATCGCACAGAATTTATGGTCGTCTGTGCAAGCGACCCGGATGGGACTCGAACCCACGACCTCCGCCGTGACAGGGCGGCGCTCTAACCAACTGAGCCACCGGGCCAAATACTTATTAAATATGAAATTATTAAGTGGACCTTCGGGGACTCGAACCCAGGACCGACCGGTTATGAGCCGGTTGCTCTAACCAACTGAGCTAAAGGT
>JAZSDK010000043.1:0-15879 GCA_045531155.1 Faecalimonas sp.
TCTAACACAATTCGCCTGTTATTACCAACCTCTTCAAACACACGGTTTGCCAAGCGGTTAAAGCTTAACACTTCCACATTCAGAGTTCCCTTTTTGGGACTTGCCAAACACAAATCCTTCTGTGTTTGCATAGTAAACTGCACCGGCACAAGAACAATGTAGTTTTTGTCAGGATTATTCAATGATTCAGTTGTCACCCATTGATACAAATAATGGGACTTTCCCGAACCGGAAGGCCCCATAATAAATTGCAAACTCATTCGTTTCCTCCTAAATGTATTCCCATTACTAAAACTTTATAACCATCACTGGAATCGGTGGATTGTTTGGTCTGTTATAATAAGAACTCATAATAACCAAATACCGTTTTGAATCTAAGTTTTTTAATTCCTCCAAAATTGCATCCCGTTCCTCAAATCCGCTATCTCCGCCACTATAGATACAAAGGCTCATCATGCCACCCTTTTTAAGCAGTTTTAACCCTTCATGAATTGCCTGAATGCTGGATTCTTTTCTTGTAGCCAGACTGTGATCTCCTCCAGGAAGATAACCAAAATTAAACACAATGCAACTTACTGAATCCTCTGCCACATGATTTTTCATATTTACATGACTTTCTAACAACACTTCTGCACGAAGTGAAATATTTGCCTGTTCCAGTCTCTCTTTTGTATGTTGCACCGCCTTCTCCTGAATATCAAAGGCAAATACCTTTCCATTGTCTCCCACAAGTTCACATAGGAGTTGCGTGTCATTTCCATTTCCTGCGGTTGCATCAATACATATATCTCCTGGTTTCACATGCTCACGAATAAAATGATGACACCACTCCGTAATTTGATAATTTTTCATAAGAATCTATTTCACTTTCTCGTAAATTTCCACCGGAACATAACCCTTTGCGAAAATGCCTTCACCACGGTATTCCTCTTCCAAAAGTTCTCCGTACTTACGAATCATTTGAATCTTGCCTGCTTCCGCATAGGAATATACCTTCTCAATATATACCTTCTGCCCACGAAGCACTTCCTCAATGGTTTCTTGAAGCTTATCCAGACTGTCTCCATGCTTTGCCGAAATACGTACAATATGGTCTGCACGGAAATCACGTAAAATACTTTCACCCTCTACTTTATCCTGCTTATTAAATGCAGTAATAATCGGCTTATTCTTGACTTCCAAATTAGTCAAGGTCTCATAGACAATGTACATCTGCTCATCCACCTGTGGATTAGACGCATCTACAACATGCAAAATGATATCTGCATATTTTGCCTCTTCTAACGTACTGCGGAATGCCTCAATCAAATGATGTGGTAATTTTCGAATAAACCCAACTGTATCGGTAAGCAATATTTCCTGTTTACTTGGAAGTTTTAAATTTCTCGTTGTCGGGTCTAAGGTTGCAAACAGCTTATCCTCTTCCAATACACCTGCTCCTGTGAGCTTGTTTAATAGCGTAGATTTACCCGCGTTGGTATAACCCACTATGGCAACTACCGGAACTTTATTTCTGCTGCGCTGTTCTCTTGTTACCTCACGATGACGTTTCACGTCCTTCAGCTCACGATTAAGCTGTGCAATGCGGTCACGAATCAATCTTCGGTCCATCTCCAGCTTCTTTTCACCTGGTCCTCTGGTACCAATACCACCGCCCAGTCTGGATAGTGATTTTCCAAGCCCTGTCAGTCTGGATTGACGATATTTCAATTGGGCCAATTCTACCTGAATCTTTCCTTCGTTAGTGGATGCTCGCCCTGCAAAAATATCCAGGATGATTAAAGTACGGTCCATAACCTTGGTGTCCAGCACATCCTCCATATTGCCCAATTGTATCGGTGAAAGCTCGTCGTCACAAATAATACCGGTGGCTTCCGTCTCCCAGATTAATTCCTTGATTTCATCTAATTTCCCTTTTCCAACATAAGTTCCCGGATGAATCTGATCTAGATTCTGAATCACACGCCCTACGGTAACTGCCCCTGCTGTCTGCGCCAATTCCTCTAATTCATCCAAAGACTTTTCCGTGTCATCATGGTCACTGGTGCTTACACCGACTAATATAACACGTTCGATGTCCTGTTTTAGGTCTATCATTTCTGCCATACTAATTTTACCGCCTTGTATTTATCTTGTTTCCAAAAAATCCGCTTCCTTTTCGATGCGTTCATCTTCCGGATAATCCTTCTTATAGTCTTTCATTTGTTTCTTAGCTTTATCCCAATCTGCCATATTTTCATAAACTGCAATTAAGTTGTATTGCACCTCTTGCTTGATATCATCTGTGATATCCTTCATAGATAGTGCTTTCTTATACACATCGAGAGCTTTCTCGTATTCTTCTACTTCGATATAGCAGGCACCCATCATGCTGAAAAGAGTTGCTGTCTCTTCCGTCTCGTTCTTCAGCGCCAGTTCAAATGCTGCTAGAGCCTGTTCATACTCTTTCAATTCAAAACACGAGATGCCAAGACCTCTATAAGCCTCATCCAGATTTTTTTCTCTCTCAATCTCTTGTTCAAAGAACGCCTTCGCCTTCTCATAATTCCCTGCTTCCAACGAGGCTACACCATCTTTTACATTATTTGCACAACCGCTCAAAATAAACATTCCTGTTAAAACAGCTGCTATGATCCATTTCTTCATCTATTAAACCCTCTTATTCCATGTATTTCTACAACATCATTCATACTTGTTATTATAAAGGAAGTGCTATCGCAATTGCAATAGCACTTACAGTTTTAAATATTCATCTTCAAAATGTCTCTGTATCCATTTCTTTGCCCTGTACAGTTTGCTATACAAGACATCTCTGGACATCCCCAATTCTCTCGCCACTTCATCATGTGACTTTTCCATAATATAGATTAAATGTAATATGTCATACCAAGATTCATTTTCTTCTCTTACCTTGTGTAGAATTTCACTTGCAAATTGCTTTCGTTCTTGTACTCTCTCGTCTAGAATGTATTCATCCTCTGCACTGAGCAAAACTGCACTCTCTTCCGGTATATTGTCAATGTAATCTCCTTGCTCATGCTTCATGTCTCTCAGCCAGTTAAATGATAAATTACGAGCCGTGCGCAACAAATATGCACGAACACAATCTAAATTGACATTATCAAAATGCTGAAACAATTTATAGAAAGCCTTCTGTGTAATATCGTGCGCAGTATATTCATCATTTGTATAATACCGGCTAATCTTAAATACTTCATTCTCGTATATTCGATAAATTTCTTCAAACTTTTCCTCTTTTGTTGTATTCCTTTGCATATCAATTCCCTCTAAGTTGAATATTCTTATGTCATTGTAACACATGATTGACAAAATATGGTGTAATTTTATTAATATGACTGTTTCTTTATTTTCAGTGTGTCGATAAAAGTCGATTTTTTTCTATTGTTTTCCTGTTTCTTACAAATTACCATGTTATTATATTGGGAGAGAAATGCTATGAGGTACAGAACAATTACAAAAAGCGTCTTGCATCAACTTGGAATTGGAAAAACTTACAGCGGATACGATTACATTCTTCGTTCTATTGAACTTATTTTACAGAATGAAGACGTCCTGACAAATGTCACAAAAATTCTATATATTGATATAGCAAAGGAGTATCAGACTTCACAAACTTGTGTAGAGAGAAACATCCGGAAAGTAATTGAAGTCATCTGGAAGCATGCGGATGAAAACAGCATTCAGCTTCAAAAAATCTTTGGTGAAAAATTTTTGTCATCAAAACCCTCCAACAAGGAATTTTTAGAACTGCTATATGAATATATTAAATTACAGGACACTCTGCAAAAGGCCCTTATCTCCAAACCGTTTATTTGTCCAATTTCCAACAATGCTTGTTGCGCCTTCGATGAAATTCTTAAAAACTTTATACAGCTTTATTAATTTTCCAATCATCTTATGTCTTATTTATATCTGCCCCAAAAAATTCTAATATATGCACATTATATACTTTAGACACACTACCCCCGAATCTCTGACGAAAATTTCAATGTTCCTTGCTCTTTTTTGACTAATTATGTATAATACTGTCAGTAATGTTTTTACTTATCAGGGGGTTATTATGTTCGGTAAAAGACCAGATGGCCGTGTCCTTCGCGACATTGAACCATTTCAAATGATTATGCCATATATCATGAAAACAAGATGCGATTCCATGAATATGTATGAGGACACCTTCCCATGTGAGGGAATGGACACCTACATCAAAGCAAAAGCTGCAGAAGGAATCAAGTTAAGCTATATGCACATTTTAATTGCAGCAACTGTTCGTCTGATAGCACTTCGTCCACAATTGAACCGATTTGTTATGCACGGCAGAATCTACGCCAGACCGAAAATCTGGGTAAGCTTTGTTGTTCATCCTACTTTAGAGGATGGCACCGTAGGTACTACAATCAAACTGTGTTTTGAAGGAACCGAAACCATTCTCGAAATCGCAAAAACCATCAATGATGCCATTGCGAAAGAAACAACCAAAAGAACCGGTGAGAATGGTACAGATAAACTTGCACGTGTGCTGACCTGTGTACCAAGTCCTATCATTCGTTTCGCTGTAAACATGTTAATGTGGATGGATAAGCATAGTCTATTACCAAAGTTTATTATCGACCTAAGTCCATTCCATACATCCTTTTTTATTACAAACTTGAAATCCTTAGGCATTAATTATATCCATCACCATACATACAATTTTGGAACAACAGGTTTATTCTTTGCTATTGGTAAAGAGAAAGTTATACCTGTTGTAAAAGGGAATGAAATCATCCGTCAAAAACATATGGGCTTTGGCCTTGTTTCCGATGAACGTTTCTGTGATGGACTATATTTTGCAAACTCCTTAAGAGAATTGCGTAAAATTATGAGAAATCCTGCTATTTTGGAAAAACCACTTGATAAAAAAGTGGAGGATGTAAGGTAATAATTTACTCAATCTGCCAGTCAATCGGTTCTATCCCATGACTTTCCAAAAATTGATTCGTCTGACTAAATGGGCGACTTCCAAAAAATCCTCGATAAGACGATAACGGACTTGGATGTGGGGCCTCTAAAATCAAATGATTCGGATTGTTAAGCATAGCCTTCTTTAACTGCGCCGGTCTCCCCCACAAAATAAATACGATTGGCCTGTCCTGCGCATTCAGCACACGAATCGCAGCATCCGTAAATTCTTCCCATCCGATTCCTCGGTGTGAATTCGCCTGGTGCGCACGTACGGTTAGCACCGTATTCAAAAGCAGTACGCCTTGTCTTGCCCATTTTTCCAAATATCCATGACTTGGAATCGTGCATCCCAAATCGTCGTGTAATTCCTTATAAATATTCGCAAGCGAAGGCGGAATCTCCACCTCCGGTTTCACAGAAAAGCAAAGTCCATGCGCCTGTCTCTCACCATGGTACGGGTCTTGTCCAAAAATGACTACCTTTACATCTTTAAGCGGAGTCAGATGAAACGCATTAAACACATCATCTGCAGGCGGAAAAATCTGGCGTGTGCGATACTCCTCATTTACTGTATTAAATAATTTTTTATAATAATCTTTCTTAAATTCACCTTTTAAAGCTTCAAGCCAATCTCCATTAATCGCCGGCATAATACCCCCTAGAGTCTGACAGATACTCCTTTTTCTCTTAAGTACTGTTTTACTTCTTTCACTTCTAATTCTTTAAAATGGAACAAGGATGCTACCAAAGCCGCATCTGCTTTTCCTTCTGTAAATGCATCATAAAAATGTTCCAGTGTTCCTGCACCTCCCGATGCAATCACCGGTATGGACACACTCTCCGAAACTTTACGAGTAAGTTCTAAATCATATCCCGCCTTTGTCCCATCGCAATCCATACTGGTAAGCAGGATTTCACCGGCACCAAGCTCTTCCACCTTTTTTGCCCATTCAATGGCATCAATTCCCATATCAACGCGGCCACCATTTTTATAAATATTCCAGCCAGAACCGTCTGCACGACGCTTTGCATCAATTGCAACAACCACACATTGGCTACCAAACTTTTCTGCCGCTTCTGAGATCAATTCTGGGCGATTAATTGCAGCTGAATTCACTGAAATTTTGTCTGCACCTTCACGGAGAAGTGCCTTAAAGTCTTCTACTGTGCGAATCCCGCCTCCAACAGTAAATGGAATAAATACATTTTTTGCAACTTCCCTTACCATATCTATAACGGTTTCTCTGGCATCTGAAGATGCTGTAATATCTAAAAATACAATCTCGTCTGCCCCCGCTTCATCATATGCCTTGGCAATGGCCACAGGGTCACCTGCATCCACAAGGTCCACGAAATTTACACCCTTTACCACGCGTCCCCCATGTACATCCAGACAAGGAATAATTCTTTTTGTAAACATGCCTGTTCCTCCTAGTTAAGTTCTACAAAATTTTTCAAAATCTGTAATCCCACATCACTGCTCTTTTCCGGATGGAATTGACATGCAAACACATTGTCTTTCTCCACGGATGCATGGATATTAACACTGTAGTCTGTGGTTGCTTTTACAATCTGTTCATCCTCAGCTTTGAGATAATAAGAGTGTACAAAATATACATAGGACTGTTCAGAAAGTCCCTGAAACAATCTTCCTTGATTTTGTAAATGCAAAGAATTCCATCCCATATGTGGAATTTTCAAATCATCTTTGTCAGGAATTCGAAGAATTTCCCCCTTCAAGATTCCAAGACCTTCTACCCCTGGTGTCTCATCACTACGTTCAAACAGTAATTGAAGTCCTAGACAAATTCCTAAGAATGGCGTTCCCTTTTCTACCACCTCATAAATCACCTTATCCAACCCAAATTTCTTCAGATTAGCCATGGCATCTCCAAAAGCACCTACACCTGGTAAAATCACCTTATCTGCCTGCAAAATTTCTTTTGCATCCTTTGTAATCACTACATCTGCACCTAGTTTTTGCAATGCTTTTTCAACACTTTTTATATTTCCTGCATCATAATCTATAATTGCAATCATCTTTTGCCCCCTACTTTAAGTTCAATTCAAACCAAAATGCAACTCCATTTTCATAGTTTACCACACCATAGTCCTGTTGGAAAGAGTCCATTATTGCTTTTACAATGGATAAGCCAATTCCATGTCCACCGTATTCTCTGGTCCGTGCCTTGTCCACCTTATAGAACTTGCTCCAGATATGCTCTAATTCTTCATTAGGAATCTGTTTTCCTGTATTAAAAACAGACACGCGTATCTTATCATTTCCATCCATCTTGGAAATTCTAATATCAATAATCTTTTCATTCTCCACATGATTAAGAGCGTTACTCAAATAATTACGAACAACCTGCTCAACCTTAAATTCGTCAGACCATACAAAAATCGGTTCCTGACATACAAATCTTACTTCTGCTTCTTTTTGCTGAATCAAAATCTCATTGCATTGAATAATACCCCGTATTAATTCCGTAATATCAAAACGTTCAAATGCAATTTCTTCCTCGCCAAATTCCAGCTGGTTTAATGTCAAAAGGTTCTTTACCAACTGATTCATTTTATTTGCTTCATCCATAATGACATCACAATAAAAAGCTCGACTTTCCGGATCGTCTGAAATTCCCTCCTTCAATCCTTCTGCGTAACCTTGAATCAGTGCTATTGGCGTCTTTAGTTCATGGGAAACATTTCCTATAAACTCCGCACGCATAGTATCTATATTTTTTCTCTTTTCAATATCCTTTTGCAACTCATAGTTTGCATTTTTCAGTTCCGAAACGGTCTCTTCTAGTTTTTCTGACATGGTGTTGAAATTTTCCCCAAGAACACCAATCTCATTTTCTCCGCCACTCACATATTTGGCATCAAAATCCAAATTAGCCATGCGAGCTGACAAACTGGTAAGCTCCAAAATTGGATTGGTAATTCGCTTGGTAAAAAACCATACAAAGACACTTCCCAAGCATGCCATAATCAATGTAATATAAATTAAAAATGTATTGGAAAGTGAAACACTTTCACGAATACTTTCTAACGGACTTCGCAAAATAAATGCATTGCCATTACTTAAGTACCCCCACATTTCAATATATTCGTCTTTGTTAATCACATCCGTTGCACTATGAATTTGATAACGGTCACTGGATTTCAGAATTTCCCCACGCACTTGGTTCTTATTTAGTAAATATCCCATCAATTGGGTAAACAACTCTTGTGTCTTTCGGTCACTCTGGGTAGCTGTCAAAAGAGCTTGATTATCCCCATCAACAACCACAAATGATATGTTGCCTACTTCCACAAGCTCACCTAATTCCCCCAACATTTTTTCCGATGTCAGAGTTCCCTTTTTCGTTGCATCATTCATCTCATTGTAGACGCGGACTAGGGCTGTCTGCTTATTACGAATATAAAAGCCTTCCAAAAACCAAGTGTTAATGAGAATCGATACCAACAGTACCGCTGCAACCAATGCAATGAAGATGGTTGCTATCTGGCGTCTGATAGATTTTTTCATGCTTCCACCTCGAATTTATAACCCATGCCCCAAATAGTTTTAATATAATGTCCTTTATCCCCAAGCTTACTTCTCAGCTTCTTTACATGGGTATCGATTGTCCTTGCATCACCGAAATAATCATAATTCCATACGTTGTTTAATATCTTTTCTCTTGACAGTGCAATTTTTTGATTCTCCACGAAATATGTGAGTAATTCAAATTCCTTTACACTTAAATCTATGATAGCTCCATCTATGGTTACCATATGAGCAGATTTATTAATGATGATTCCGCCCGCATTTATTTCCACATTATCTTCTACATTTTTCACACGCTTTAAAAGGGCTCCCACTCTTGCAACCAAAATCTTTGGACTAAACGGCTTTGCAACATACTCATCTACTCCAAGTTCAAACCCTTTTAGCTCATTCTGTTCTTCTGCTCTTGCAGTCAGCATCATAATAGGAACCTTTGAATGTTCGCGTACTTCCTTGCACACCTGCCAGCCATCCATACGTGGCATCATCACATCCAGAATGATTAAGTCAATCTGCTTATCTGCATAAAACATATCCATGGCTTCAATGCCATCTGATGCTTCTAAAATCTGATAGCCCTCTCGTTCCAAAAAGTCACGAAGTAATTTGCGCATTCTGCTTTCATCATCTACAATTAATATCTTTGTTTTTTCCATGGGAATTACACCTCATCTAGATTTTCTACTGTTATCCTAGCAGAGATTTATGTAAAAATTGTGTCTCCATTATACTATTTTTTCAGACACAAATAAAGGGCATTTATCAGGTCTGCACAAAAAAGGTGCAATGGTTAAAACCATCGCACCTTTTTAAATTTCATTAACTATTTATTTTTCAAAGATTTTTTAAATTCTTTGTATGAAATATAAGCCTCTGTCTTTTTGAACTTGTTAACCTTAATAATCCACATTACCAATGAAAGAATAAACAATGGAATAAATACAAATGTTAAAATTCTTGTTGCTGTTTGAGCCATTGGTTCTGTTACTTTAATCGTTGTATCTTTTCCAATGCCGTTCATAGCTTGTGAGTTTGCAATTGCATATAAGTTGTGGTGACAAGCTTCTCGCATTGCTGAAACTGCTACAGGGTCGTCTTCAAATTGTGGCAAGCCTTTTCCACCTGTAATCATGAATGCAAGCATAGAGTCAAAGGTTGTCGTTCCACCCATAACACCATCGATACCATTTACCATGGAGTTGAGTACGTTATCTGTAATCTGGAGACCATTACATTGCCATTCTCCGTTCATGACACCTTTTACAAGTCCTGAATTAGCGCCTGACCATTGTGTTCCCCAACGAGTATATGCCATCATAACACCATTGCCGCCTGCTTGTGAACTTTCAAGAGCTCCTTGGAATGCTCTCAAGTAAATTTCACGAGCAGATTGTTCGTTAAGCCATACACCAAGACCAATTCTGTCTTGTTCACTGTCATTCAATGCAAAATGTTTCATTACTACACGAACACCTTTTTCTTGGATACCTGATACTTCATATCTTCCAATTTCAGAAGAAAGGAATCCGTCTTCTGAATAGTATTCAAAATTACGTCCGCTATATGGTGAACGGTGTGTGTTGGCACCCGGTCCATAGAGGAAGGTTACTTCTGCATCCAGACAGTCATTTCCAACAATTTTACCAATTTCATATACTAACTCTTTATTAAAGGTAGCTGCCAATACATCTTCTGATGTAAGAGCTGTCGTTTCAACACCAAGATTACTTCCGAACAGAGCTACTGTTAATCCCTGAGGACCGTTTTCATCACGTGTACCAGGAGCCTGTACAGATTCTATCGGCATGGTCCAGTGGAAGGAATCACCGATTAAGGAAACCATTTCATCAAATGTAAGCTGGTCTAATAATTTATCCCAATCCGGATCATCATAATCTTTACCAATCATATCATAAAGCTTCAATCCGTTGTCAGCACCAAGTGTTGGCATCTTTGCATCTGCTTTTGCATCTGTTTTATATTGTTGATCTTGCAATCCCTTAATTAAATAATCATTCAATGCAATCTTAACTGTTTTTTCAAGGCTTGGCATTGTGCCTTCCCAGTCATTACGTGTTAAGAAAGTTACTTTTGTTCCAACTTCTTCATTCATGTTAGGGTCTGAAGAATTTAATTGATTTTCAATCTTTGTACCCGCATCGCTTGTAGCATATGTGGTTGTATCCAATTCCGGATTGTTCCATTTTACTACTAATGAAGATTTACCTGCCACATCCATACGACCTTCTGTATTTTCCGGAGTATATCCTTTGGCTGCCAATACATTGTTTGCTGCGTTGTGCGCATCTGTAGCTGCTGTGAAATAGTAATCACCTGCATCCAGAATATATGTGCCTGCCTTGTATGCATCATAGCTTGCCACATAATCGCCGTCTACTTCAATTTTTAATGTTTCAGAAGCGCCTGGCTCTAAGATAGCTGTCTTGTCAAATCCAACTAAAGATACAGAAGCCTTTTCCACTTTGTTGTCAATGTCGTATTGTGTGTATGGGCTGGAAACGTAGATTTGAACAGTTTCTTTACCTGCTACATCACCCTTGTTTGTTACTTTTACAGTGATTGTGTATGTTGTAGTTTCCTTGTCATAGGAAAGAGTCATATCACTGTATTCAAAGTTTGTATAGCTCAGACCATATCCGAATGGGAATGCAACATCGTCACCGTATTTGTATTCACCGGCATTACCCTTACCCATTACATAGTCTTCATAACGTGTTTCATAATATTTGTATCCCACATAGATACCTTCTTGATAAATCATGTAAGTATCTGCATGTCCAGGAATCTTGCTTGTGTCACCTTCGTATACAATAGGTGTAAAGTTCTGCATAACCGGACTTGAATAGTTGTCATAGCAGTAAGTATCCGGCAAGCTACCAGATGGATTTACTTTACCACTTAAGATTTCAGCTACTGCATTGAGACCTGTTTGTCCAACACCGCCAATCCAAAGTGTTGCATCTACACCATATTCGTTGTTCTTCAAGAAATCTACTTGGAGTGCGTTGGATGTATTAATAAGTACAATAATCTTTTTGATGGTTCCGGCATCTTTCATAGCTTTAATGCCAGCCAACATATCTTTTTCATCTTGGCTAAGTGCCAGATAATTATAATTCATTTTTTCATCATTACTTCTGTTTTTCAAAGTGTTGTCAAAATAACTATCTGCACCTTCTCCACCAATACGTGATAAAACAACAATTGCCGCATCACCATATTCTTGTACTGATTTCTTAACCTCATCTGTATAGACACTCCATGGTGCTTCTACAATCTCGGCCGTACCATATCCGGAACTTCCGGCTGAATCCTGCGCTGTAGCTCCTGCATCCTCACGTGTATATTTAGAAGCCGCACCTTCTTTATAGAAATCCCATAATGTTTCATTTACATCAAAGTCTTCCTTTTCCAGTGCTGTTTTCAAATCATCACACTTTGAAGCATCAACGTTTGCCGAACCTGTACCGCCATATACGATGTTTACAGAGGATGTTGAAAACAAACTCACTTTCGCTCCCTCTCCAAGTGGAAGTGCTGCCTTATCATCCACCATTTCATTCATCAAAAGTGAAGCCCCTTCTGCTTCAACCTGTTGTACAAGCTCTGCACCTGCTTTTGTTCTTTCTTCTTCTGTATCGTAATCGCCTTCGTAGTAAATTGCATCTTTATCTTCATTCTCTAATTCCCAGAAAGTACCGCCTAGGAATAATGCCATCGTGTTGTCAAACATAGAAACAACGATAAATAAGATTGTAAAAATAAGTGCAAGCGGGCCGGTTAAAAGTGTTAAAAACTTCCAAGGTCTTCTTGCTCTTCTACGCGCTTTTTTAAACGCTTTTTTTTGAGCTTTTTTCTCAGCTCTTAATTCATTTTTGTTTTCTTGCATAAATACTTCTCCCTTACTTCTTGATAGTAATTTATATAGTACATTCTAACATAATATTGTTAAAACTTAAACATAATTCTAACAATTTCCACAAAAAAACAGTTCCGGATTTCACCAGAACTGTTTCCACAATCTTATTGATATTTTTTCATCGCTTCTTCCAAACTCATGCCACCTGCTATTGCTTCTTTACGCTGTGCATTCACCGCCTGAATTTCTTTCATACGAGGTCCGGTTAATGAATAACCTTTCATTGCAATTAGAGTCGCAATCCACGCTAACATCGGCACAACGCAGAACAAGATAATTACGACTCCCTTCATTCCTGGTACATATGCAACGTCTGCATCCGGAAGTGCTTTCGTAAATCCGATAAACCCAACTACAACACCTACAATCGCCGTTCCGAGAGAAGACACCAGTTTATCAACCAAACTGAATAATGTTCCCATAATTCCCGGCACATATTTCCCACTCCTCCAAGTTTCATAGTCGGAGCAATCAGCCACCATAGGAATTGGCATGTCTGCTGTTGCATAATATGCACCATAACCAATACCGAAGAACAGAAGAAATGCAATCGTATATAAGTTAATGGTTAATTTTCCATCAGTTAATAGTGATAATGTGACTGCCGGGTTACCTTGTTGCCACAGTAATAAAATCGCCAACACACCGATATACATAATCAGAGCAACACTTACATAGGTCATCAGGGATGCCTTTTGCCCATGTTTTTGGGAGGTCCGAACTGTCAGCAAAAAGAATGGAGCTGAGAACACATACCCAATAACCATCATTGGCAAATATAGTCCGTCATAGTTCCCCATCAATCCGCCATATAGCATACAAAGCACAGGCATACCTGTTGCAATAGAGAATGCCAACTTACATCCTGCTCCTGCAACCATAAGACGTTGCAATTCCTTGTTGTCTTTTAATATTGCTACATATTCTGATATTTTTACTTTTTCCTGTTTTGCAGAAATACCCCAATATTCCGGTCGGTCCTTTTCAGCAATACCAATAATAGCCAAGATTGTCATGATTAATGAGACCACGATACACAATGGAATCATGAAGTCATAGAAACCGGTGCTGTTATATCCACCAAGACTTTTCTGTAAAATCGGTGCTAAAAATTGAACAAGCCCCATACCAATCAAACTTGCGACTGTATTAAATACCGTAAATAGCGGTCTCTGGTTAGGGTCATTTGTCAGACAAGTTTGTCCAGAACGCGTACATGCTGTCTGGAATGTATATCCGATTACATATAATGCATAAAACAGTACAAAACAAACCATTTTAACAGCTGTCATATCCGCCGGAATCAAACGGGTTCCGAAATATAACAATATTGCACTGACAATCATGATCAAGTTACCGAGAAGCATAAACGGACGGAACTTACCGAATCTGGTTGCCGTTTTGTCTATCAGCGCACCAATAATCGGGTCTGTCACCGCATCAAACAGACGCATAAATGTTACCATTGAGGTAGCAAATGCAACTAATAACCCTAACACACCACTTGCATAATATGCAATAAAATTCAACGTCAAAATATAATACACATTGGTTGCACCGTTGTTCATTGGAAACAACACCAATTGATATAATTTCGCACGATTTGTTACTTGCTTTTCCATACTACTTTCCTTCCTACATCCATGTATATGAAATAATTGCAATCATCCCGTTCTAACTGGTTGTAGCTTGCTACATCCAGTTAGAACTATCGCCCTTCGCTAAACGATACTCTGGTTTTTCTTTATCTACTTTGTAGATGACGCAACTGTCTGTATAAGCTCCTGCTTTAACCTCTAATTTGTTTTCATCCTCTAACAGGATGTCAAACTTGAAAACATTTTCGCTTTTTTGTGTTCCCACAAGCTTGCCATTGTGATAAAGGGAAACTTCATCTAAATTCGAATAAACGGTTATGGTCTGCTTTACCGCACTTCGATACTCATAACGCTTTCCTGCAAGATATACAAATTTATCTTTCTTGTTCCAATATGCCTTATATAAATAGAAGACATCCTTTTTTATCTTGCGGTCAAAGGTAATCATGCCCTTATGATTCATACCTGGCTCGCCGCCCTGATTACGTGCATCTGCCGCGAAATCAAACATATTCCAGTAATAGTGTGCCCACATATACGGATAACGTTTGAAGCACTCCAGCATATATTCGTGATATTTTGTATGATACTCCTCCGAGTTATCCCCACGTTTTGGATGTTTTGAATGAAGGTTTGGCATACCCTCTGCACCATATTCCGAATAGCATAAGCATCGGTTCGGATATAAGAGGTGCCACAATCTAATCCAAAGGTCATTGAGCCATAAAAATGGTACATACCATCCAAGATATAAGTTCCAGCCAACCAAATCTGTAATGTGCGCAACCGGATTCCAGTGCAAGCACATCGCATAACATGCCAAGGTTGTCGGACGCGTCGGGTCCATCTTATGACACAAATCATTTAACACTCGATGATTCTCTAGCATTTGCTTTTTATATTTTCTGCCAGAAATGGTAATCTCATTGGATACTCCCCACATCACAATACTTGGATGATTATAGTTCTGAATAATCAGTTCCTTCATCTGTGAAATCGTGTTCTCATTTCCGTTTGCCAAATGCTCGGAAATGTACGGAATCTCTGCCCATACAATCATACCCACTTTATCGCACAAATCATAGAAATATTGGTCGTGCTGATAATGTGCCAAACGAATGGTATTGGCTCCAACCTCACGGAGCAGCTCCATATCTCTGTCATGATGCTCCTTGGAAATCGCATTTCCAATACCTTTAAAATCCTGATGACGTGATGCACCATGTAAAGGATAAGGTCTGCCATTCAAATGAAAACCATCCTTTGGACTAAATTCAAAGGTACGCACACCACAATTGCAGAAAATCCCATCCACTTCTTTTCCATTCTTCATCAAGGTCGCTTTGATTTGATACAAATAAGGATCTTCAAGTCCATCCCAAAGATGTACATTAGGCACAGAAAGTTCTGCCTCTGTTCCTTCTGCCTCAGCCACAATATTTCCCTGTGCATCCAGAAGTTCAACTACGACCTTAGCCTTTGCTTCCTTGGCTGCTTTATTGATATAAGTACTTACTTTCACAGTCGCATCTTTTCCATCTACTTCTGTCTCGTACTTCATACCCGGTCCGCCATAATAATCCAATTCAAAATGTTCCTTTGAAACTACTAGGATTTCAATATCACGGTAGATTCCTCCATAGAAGGTGAAATCTGCTTTCTGCGGGTATACGCGATCATTCACGCTGTTATCCACTTCTATTTTTATCTGATTGTTCTCTTGTAAATCTTTTGTAACGTCAACACGGAATGTAGAGTATCCACCATCGTGAGAGACAACCTCTTTACCATTTAACATTACCTTGGCACTTGCATTGACACCGTGG
>JAZSDK010000052.1:0-4727 GCA_045531155.1 Faecalimonas sp.
TCCAAACTGAAAGAGGATGATAATTATGTGATAGCCATTTATAAACTGAATACTATCTAAAAAATAAGGACACAAAATAGTTGTTGACACTTTAATCTACCTTTACAAACTGAAACAAAAAACAGCTATGAATAATTTGAACAAAAATATGTGGGATCTCCCATCTGGGAGAATAAAAAGGAAAAGGAAGAAACAGATTCTCGCTGAGGTCTGTGCAGAATATATACCCAAAATAGATAGGGCTATTCTATAAATAAATTAATTGTGATTCTTAAAAATTATTAGAAGCATGAAACAATTGAATAGAATAAAATTAACAGTTCTTAACCTCAATGAGATTGCTGATAAAGAACAAAGACTGCTGAAAGGCGGTTATGATTATAAATGTGGATGTATATCCAACTGTCTGGAAGAAATGTGTGCATGCATAGAAGATGGGGCTAACCTTCCAAAAGAAACGGCAATGGAGGCCATTACATCAATAAAGAATATGGCATCAGAAGAAAATACGATTCTTAAAGGGAATACAGGTAATCTATAATAAGTATTCTTTTTGAAACGAATAGCCCATTTTTTTCTATATTTATTGTTTTAAACCAAAATATTATGAGAAACACATTTATCCTTTTCTGTTTAATCTGCCTTGTAGGGTGTACCAATCAGCCTAAAGCACCGACGGATTCCATACTCCCCGTTCTTGACCTGACCAAGGACTATCCGGAAATGGATATTGACCTTCAGGAAATAGCGGATGTGGAATATATCCCGTTGGAAACAACGGAGAAATCTATAGCAGCTTATTTCTTGAACCCACATATATCTGAAAAATATATCGTCACACGTGACGCACACGGTCCTGTCCAAGTCTATGACCGCAAGGGTAAGTTCCTGCACTCGGTAAACAAACGTGGGAAAGGCCCCCATGAGTATTATACCATCAGTTCCCTTGCCGTCGATTTTGAAAGAGAAGAGTTGTATATTTGGGACAGTGCGAAGATACAGGTCTATTCTTTGACCGGCGAATGGAAAAGAAGGCTACCCACTGATGAAAATATGTTTTATAAGAATTTCTACAGCTATGACAAAAACCATCTGATTTTTGAGAATACATTTAATGATGGTTGGAATGCCCAAAAACTACCGGCTGATAAAACCCCTTATTACTTGATGAACAAAGAAACAGGGGAACTCACGCCTTTGAATTTAACCATAGAAAATAGAATTAGCAAGACATTGGAAAGGAGAGTCGAAGACATCGACGAACATCACGCACGGCCCCGTATTTTACAAATATACAACATATTTGCTGTAATGGCAAACAGCAACGATTTCCTGATTGCAGATTTTGGATTGGACACCATATATAGTTATAAAGATCTCAAATTGACTCCTCTAGCTATAAAATATCCACCTGTACATAGCCGAAAACCGCCGATTGTCTTGGCTCCCCGTGTATATTCTGAACAATATCTGTTTTTTAAACCGGTAAAAATGACCCTAAATGAAGATCATCCGGGCGAGCCTTACCTTATTGCACCTACGCTTATGTGGGACAGGAAAGACAACAAAATTTATAAAGTAAACATTTGGGATTCCGAATATACAGGAAAAGGATTTATTAGCCATGCAATGGATGATAAATGGATTGAAGAACCCAACTGCTTTCTGATGATTCATTGGGCTTCAAAGCTTCGCGAATTTTACGAAGCCGGAAAACTGAAAGGAAAACTAAAAGAGGTGGCAGCTAAACTTAAGGAAGACGATAATGATGTGGTTGTTATTTACAAACTGAAACAAAAACAGCTATGAATAAATTGAACAAAAATATGGAGACCTCTCATCTGGGAGAATAAAAAGGAAAAGGAAGAAACAGATTCTCGCTGAGGTCTGTGCAGAATATATACCAAAAATAGATAGGGCTATTCTATAAATAAATTAATTGTTATTCTTAAAAATTATTAGAAGCATGAAACAATTGAATAGAATTAAATTAACACTTCGCAAAACCTACTGCTACATTATTTTTACCATGAAACATTATTTAATTTTACTTATTGCCGTATTTCTTTTCTCATGTACGAATAAGAATACGGTCGATATGTCAGACAATCATCTTTGGACAATCGATGTCACCAAGGAATACCCCGTTAAAGACATCTGTCTTCAAGATATTGCAGATATTGAATACATACCTCTCGAAACCAAAGATTCTTGTCTTTGGTGGGGGAGGGAACTGAAATATATGGATGAACATTACATTATAGGAGCAAATGCAAATGTAGGAGTAAACATTCACGACAGAACAGGAAAGATTTTACAATCGTTTCATCATAAGGGAGGTGGGCCTGAAGAATATCGTGGATTTACCCGAGTTTGTTATGATAAGGAAAGCGATGAAATGCAATTAATGTGTTCCGATAATAAATATCTCATTTATGACAGTAGGGGAAATTACAAACGGCAATTCAAAAGCACTTATGAACTCGTTATAAAAGGTAATGACTATAAGAGCAATTATGTTAGACATTTCTTCATTCTGAATGAAACAGAATTTGTGGAATGTCTTACTCAGAATTATTATCTGCGAAGGTCACGCCAAAACGGGGAAAATTTGGGTGAGATAAAGCTTCCTAGTAAAGATTCCACGTTGACTCTGATGTTTAGACAAAATGGGATGCTACTTAATACAGATGTGACTTGTCATACCAAAGATGAAAAAGGGTATATTCTTACAGCATGTTCATCTGATACTATCTATTTGTTGACCAGAGACCTGCAACTGAAGCCAGTTGGTGTAAGGACTCCTCCTGTCAGCACGATGGAAGTGCCTGTATTCCTGTTCCCGGCTAAAAGTGCCACAAGGTATTTTTTTACGTATACGGTTAAAAAAGACCCGTTCTTTCCCCGTAAATTATATATGTTGGACAAAAAAGAGAATAAGATATACTACCTGAAGAATCTTTTCCACAATAAGGACTGGGAGGGTAAGACGCACGGTCTGGATATTTATGGTTGCGCCTCTTGGGCAGATTTTCCTCCTAATGTTATAGTGGAATGTCTGGATGCATCAAAACTTTGTGAGGCATACGAGAATGGGGAATTAAGAGGAGAGTTGAAAGAAATAGCAAAAAATATAAAAGCGGATGATAACCCAGTACTGATGGTCGTGAAATTTAAGGAATAATGGAACAGAAGACAACTTTTATAAAAACGCAAATTTGCATAATAAATACCAAAAGAATATCTGAAATTTCCATCTGATGCAATCTGAGCGTTACAAAATGTCGCATAAGGCATTTTGTTTCGTCGGAAAGGCTTCATTGGGCTTCAAAGCTTCGCGAATTTTACGAAGCCGGAAAACTGAAAGGAAAACTAAAAGAGGTGGCAGCCAAACTTAAGGAAGACGATAATGATGTGGTTGTTATTTACAAACTGAAACAAAAATAGCTTTACTTCCTCTCCCACTCGTGTTATTCTGAAGGACGAAGCGAGGGAAACTATAGTTATAAAAACTACCTTCAAATAAATCAGAAGCATCCAACTCATTGATTATCAACGTCAATTCCTGATTTTTTCATCTGATTTTTCCATTTTCAAAAAATCAGCCATCCGCTTACTCCTGATTTTTCTGAAAGCTAAAAATCAGATGAAAGAGTCAGAAAAGCACATTGAGTATCAACACCTTAACTGCTTTTGATTTATTTGAAGGATGTTTTCAAGACCTTAGCTTTCGGCGAAAGTATTGGGAGTAATGAAAGCGACTGCCCTTTACAAATAGTTTAAAGCGGGAACAGTTGAAGAAGAGTTTGGAATTCTTCTTCAACTGTTCCCGCATTCTTGCTGACGTTTTCTGAATTCGCCAGCGCGAAATAAAAAATCGCCTTCGCAAAATTTTATTTCGCCTTCACAATTCGATGATTTATTGCTTCTTCAATTCCACGATGCGTGTCGGCGCTTGAGCGGCATTGCGAAGCTCGGTTTGCTTCACCACATTCTCTGCCAAGGCAAGGAATGCCTGTCCGGTGATGGAGTTTTCATCGAGGGCGGCAGGAGTACCCTTGTCGCCATTCTCGCAGATGCTCTGCACGATAGGAATCTGACCAAGCAAAGGCACATTCATGTCTTCGGCCAACTGCTTCGCGCCTTCCTTGCCGAAGAGGTAGTACTTGTTTTCCGGCAATTCGGCTGGCGTGAACCACGACATGTTTTCCACCAAACCGAGGATAGGCACATTCACCTTGTCGTTGGTGTACATGTTGATACCCTTGCGAGCATCGGCCAAGGCCACCTGTTGCGGTGTGCTGACAATCACGGCACCCGTAATGGCCAAGGTCTGCACCAAGGTCAAATGAATGTCGCTGGTGCCCGGAGGTGTATCGAGGATGAAGTAATCCAAGTCGCCCCAGTTGGCATCGCCAATGAGTTGCTTCAAGGCATTGCTGGCCATGCCGCCACGCCACAAAGTCGGTTGGTCGGGATCGACAAAGAAACCGATGGAAAGCATCTTGATGCCATACTTTTCGATAGGGACAATCAAGTCGCGGCCATCGATGAGTTCGGCATACGGACGGGCATCTTCCAGCTGAAACATTTTCGGCATGGAAGGACCGAAGATGTCGGCATCGAGCAAGCCCACCTTGTAACCTAACTTCGCCAAAGCCACCGCCAAGTTGGCCGATACGGTCGATTTGCCTACCCCACCCTTACCGGACGATACGGCAATGACA
>JAZSDK010000051.1:0-5359 GCA_045531155.1 Faecalimonas sp.
TAGCGTCTTCCCTTATTTTGCTTTCAAATGCAGTTATATCAAGGCTTTTTGGACTTCTGTATAATTTAAATAAGGGAAACCTTAATACATTACAGGAGGATTTATTATGAAAGGAATTAAAAGAAGAACAGAAGAAAAACAAAAAGCTCTACGGTGACGGATATAAGAGAAATTTCATCACTGAACGTCTAAAACGAAATAAAGAAAACTATATCGAAGTGAAGGATTTAATCAATGTAAAGGAAAATGGAGAAATGCTGACACATAACAGTATTAAATTTTTGGCAAGAATAATCAGAGATGATTTACATATCCCATTTAAGTTTCACAATCTTCGACATACATATGCAACCATTTTAGCAGAAAGTGGTATAAGCCCAAGATATGTTCAGGAAATGTTGGGACATTCAAAACTTGAGTTTACATTGAAGTATTATACACATATAACCGGGCATATGGCAGATATGGCAAGAATGGCGATTGATGAAAAGCTTAACCTATCATGAGTCAATTGTAAAGCGAAATGCAATACTTGTTTGTTTGATTTATATTTTTAAGTGTATAAATTATAGATACAGGCAGGTGTTGCATTTTGTTTTGCAAAGAAATTATTGAGTAAAAATTAAAGCCTCCAAGGAGAGTCAATCTTAGAGGCTCATTCTTTTTTATTCAATTATCGCAATAATCTGTGTGATGAACTTGCTTTTATCTTTATGTTGTGGCGGTCCTTCAAGATAAATATTACGGAATACACCTGTCAGCGTCAGATTATTTTCTTCTGCATAGGAAAGAAGTTTTTTTCGTGCTTCGGGAATATCCTCATAAGCACCATGATGAAAGAAGGAAATTGCTTTGAGTTCGGGGAGATGCTTTATGTATTCACCTTCGCTTCCTTGAGGCACAGCAACACAATATGAAATGTCTTGCGGAGCATTCGCAGAATACTCGGTGAAATACATTCTCCTTGTTGTATCGGTTCCGTGTAATCTCATAGCTTCAAGAGCCGTATCTCTCAAAAGATTTGTCTTGTCAGCAATAGAGGTTGATTTATACACACGGCAGTATATCGTCTGCGGTTCAATAGTGATTTCCCGTATAACATCACCTTTTTTATGTGTTCTTTCTTTCAGCTTTTCAATGGTAAGATTAAGTTCATCACGCATTTTTTCAAGCCGTTCTATCATCGGTTGTAAATCCGTTGTATCGCTGAAATATGCTCTTATTTCGTCAAGCGACAACCCTAAGTCCTGAAATACACGGATTGTACGGATTTGAGTAAAGGTATCAATGGTGTAATATCTGTTGCCTGTAGCACCGTCTTTTTTGTCCGGAGTAATAAGACCTTTTGTTTCATAGTTCAATATAATTTTTCTTGTGATTCCAATGGCTTTTGCAATATCGCCAATAGAAAATAAATGTTTATTCTCCATAAAAATCCCCTCATTCTATAACATAAAATAAACTTAAAAAATTTTCAAAAATCACTTGCATCGCCCATTGATGGACGGTGTATAATCATTATAGCATGGTGTGTCAAATTTTTCAATAGGTAATTAAACAATGTAAAATGAAATGAGTTTGACACTTTTAATGTGAGACTTGTGCTGACTTTTTAATCGGAATAGCAGGTCTTAAAAAACAATTATTGAAAGGGACTGTTAATGTATGAAAAAGAAAATTTGTATCGGCTTTGTCGTGTTGGCTATGCTGTTGTCTTCTCTGGGGTTGGTAACAAGTGCAGCGGACACACAGGAAATTGTGATTCTGTTTGAAAGTGATGTTCATTGCAGTGTGGATGGTTATGCAAAGATTGCTGCACTAAAGGATGAAATATCTGATGATGCAGAGTATGTCGGTGTTGTAACCTCCGGCGATTTTGTTCAGGGTGGTAGCCTTGGCATAGTTTCAAAGGGCGAATATATAATAAACATTATGAATCTGATTGGGTATGATGCCGTAGGTCTTGGAAATCATGAATTTGATTATAAAACTGAGCGTCTGCATGAGCTTGTCAATAAACTTGATTCAACTGTTGTTTGTTCCAACTACAAGAAAATTGGCGAAGAAAAAAGTGTTTTTAATCCATACATAATAGTGCCCTATGGTGATACAGAGGTTGCATATATCGGAATTATAACACCCGATACTTTAACATCTTCTTCACCTGCACAGTTTAAAAATGAAGAAGGTCAGTATACATATAGCTTTTGTGCAGATACACTTTACGAAAACACACAAAAAAGCATAGATGCTGCAAAAAAAGAAGGCGCGGATTACATAATTGCACTTGCCCATCTTGGAACGGAATATGTTTTTGAGCAGTGGAGCGCACAGACACTTATTCAGAATACAACTGGACTTGATGTGGTTCTCGATGGACATTCACACAGCGTTGTGGAAGGTATGGTAGTAAACGACAAAGCCGGTAATGATGTAATCGTTGCATCCACAGGAACAGGGTTTGCTAATATAGGCAAGCTTACTCTGTCAGACGGAGCAATAAAAACCGAGCTTGTACCCACCCAAACATACGAAAAAACCGATGAAGAAATAACAAAATATATTGCTACTATAAATGAAGAATACGCAAAACTTGGTGAGAGAAAAATCGGTGTGAGCGAAGTTAGCCTTACTACGCTTGATGAACAGGGAAACAGAATTATCAGAAATGCCGAAACAAACCTTGGAGATTTTTGTGCAGATGCATATCGCGAGATTACAGGTGCAGATATTGGATTTATTAATGGTGGTGGTATCAGAAATGATATTGATACAGGTGATATTACATTCAATGAAATTTTAGGAGTTTTTCCGTTTGCCAATAAAACCTGCATTTCAGAGGTGACGGGGCAGCAAATTGTGGATATGCTTGAATATGGATTGGTTTTTTATCCGGAAGAAAACGGAAGCTTCCAGCATGTATCGGGCATTAAATTCGATTTTGACCCCCAAATTAAGCATTCTGTAATGCTTGATGAAAACCAGGAGTTTGTGAGCGTAGAAGGAGCAAGACGCGTATCAGATGTTGAGGTACTTAATCAGGAAACCGGTGCATATGAGCCAATTGTACTTGATAAAAAGTATACTCTTGCTTCCCATAGCTATCTCCTTATGGAGTATGGCGGAGGGGCAACGATGTTTAAAGGGGCAAAGCTTTTGTCGGATACAGGAATACTCGATGTAGAACTTCTTGAAAGCTACATTACGGAAAATTTAAACGGAGTGATTGGCGGTGAGTATGCACAAAGTCAGAACAGAATAAATATACTCGATGAATACATACCGCTTCGCAAAAGTTTTGAAGAGAAAGGATACGAAGTTATCTGGAACGCACTTGAGCCAAAAAAAATTATTGTTAAAACAGGTAATTCAACAGTAATCTTTATGGCAGATACAAATGTTGTTACCGTTGACGAAAATAATTTTGAGTCAGACAGAATTGCATACATAGAAAATGGCAGAACTTATATTTCTGCTGACTGTCTGAACTTTTGCAAATAATAAGTAAAAATATATAAAATATTATAAACGCAAATGTGTAGAAGGAGAATTTGATATGAAAGGTTATTTGAAATTATTAAGCGTTTTTATTGCAATGCTTCTTGCCTGCCCGTTGCTTACAGGATGCGATAAAACAATGCTTAATTCAAACACCAAATCTGCCACAGAGCATACAGCCAAAATAAATGCAGGTGTTTATGATTTACTTGACTTTGAAGATAAACAGGAAAGTGAATTTGCATTAAGAGGACTTATAGATGCACCAGATGTTCTTGAACTCAAGGATGAAAATGGTAATGTAATTTGGAGTCAGAAGGCATATACATTCTTAGACGAAACAGAAAAGTCCCCTGATTCTGTAAATCCAAGTCTATGGGAAAACAGTAAAAATAATCATGTATATGGTTTGTTTGAAGTGACTGATGGTATATATCAGGTTCGTGGCTATGATATGGCAAACCTTACTATTATTGAGGGAAACAGTGGACGAATTGTATTTGACCCTCTTATGACTATGGAATGTAGTAAGGCTGCTATGGAATTGATAGAGAAAAATCTTGGAGAAAAGCCTATTAAAGCCGTTGTGATATCACATCCTCATATTGACCATTTTGGAGGAATAAAAGGAGTGATATCTGAAGAAGAGGTTGCAGATTCTTCTCTTCCGATAGAGGCACAAATTGCAAGCGGAAAAATTCCGATTATTGTACCTGAACATTTCACCACCCATGCCGTGAGTGAGAATGTATATGCAGGAAAAGCTATGACAAGACGAGCAAATTATCAGTATGGAGTATTTTTGGAACCGGGTGTGACAGGAAAAATGGCTATGGGAATAGGTATGGGACAGTCAACCGGAGTAGTTAGCTTTATTACGCCTACTTACGAAATCAAGGCTACAGGTGAAAAAATTACAATAGATGGCGTAGAAATGGAATTTCAGATGACTCCGGGAACTGAGGCTCCGGCTGAAATGAATATATGGTTTCCGCAGAAAAATGCGTTATGGTTGGCTGAAAACTGTACAACAACTCTTCACAATTTATACACTTTAAGAGGTGCTCAGGTTCGTGACGGAAGTGCGTGGTCAAAGTATATTCTCGAAGCGATAAGCAGATATGGAAAAGATGCAGAAGTTACTTTCCAGTCCCATAACTGGCCTCATTGGGGAAATGATGTGATTTTAAAGTATATGGAAGATACTGCGGCGGTTTATAAATTTATAAACGATCAGACACTTACATATATAAATCAGGGTTATACCTCAGATGAAATATCAAATATGATAGAGCTTCCCGAAAACCTTGCAAAAAACTGGTATACCCGTCAGTATTATGGAACAGTTGCACATAATTCAAAAGCGGTATATCAGAAATACATGGGATGGTATGACGCAAATCCTGTAAATCTTAATCCTCTTCCTCCATCAGACAGTGCAAAAAAATGGATGGAATATCTTGGTGATACAGACAAAATTATAAAAAAGGCAAAAGAAGATTTTGATAAAGGTGAATATCAGTGGGTTGCGGAAATCACTAATGTTTTAGTCTATGCAGACCCGGAAAATCAAGATGCAAGATTGCTTTGTGCAGATGCATTGGAACAGCTTGGTTATCAGGCAGAATCAGGAACATGGCGAAATGCGTATCTTTCAGCGGCATCAGAATTAAGAAATGGAAACCTTGCAGTAAAAGGAAAGAATGCAGTTTCTGATGGTGGAATTCAAAAAAATATGACATCAGAAATGATATTTGATTATATGAGTATCGTTTTAAACAAAAAAGCTTTGGCTAAGCAAGATTTCAAGGTGAACTTTTCGCTTATAGATACAAAAGAAGATTATACCGTACACATTAAA
>JAZSDK010000129.1:0-2000 GCA_045531155.1 Faecalimonas sp.
CACCAGTTCAACTCCTTGGCTCACAGAACGACATGGCTACGATCCGACTTCATCGGCGGTGTTAACTTTGTCGGAATAGACGACGCTTATCATCAGGTGGAATATGAACAGCTTGAAATGCTTAAAGAGGAAGTAAAGAAAGGGTATCCCAAGTCGGAGGCCAAGCGGTCTTAGGAAGACAATACACCAGTTCAACTCCTTGGCTCACAGAACGACATGGCTACGATCCGACTTACTCTGAGAATATGATAAGACAGGGCAAAAAACGAAACGAGAAAAGAAGTGTACGAAATCTCAACAAGCTGATAAAGTACGGTGAAAAGAACTGCGATCTGATTGTTCATACCGGAGATCTTATCGACTACATATCAAAGCCTTGTGTTGAATTTGCGAAGGATTTTTTAAAGAGGGATAAGTTTCTTTTCGTTGCAGGCAATCACGAATATGCAAAATACGACGGCGTAAAAGAGGATATGGCTTACCGTCTTAACAGTTTGGAAGAAATCGGCGGATATCCTGTTAATATATTCTTTAATTCTCATATCATCGGCGATGTTAATTTTGTCGGAATAGACGACGCTTATCATCAGGTAGAATATGAACAGCTTGAAATGCTTAAAGAGGAAGTAAAGAAAGGTTATCCCATCATTCTTTTCATGCATGCCCCTTTATACGAAAAAGAACTTTATAAGAAAAGTTATAAATTCTGGAACGGTGAAATATGCCTGCTTGGCTCCGATTCAGAAGTTCATCCGGAGGTCAAAGGAGATATAGCAGAGCCCACAGAAGCTTCAAAGGCATTTTACGAATATGTTACCGGTGAGCCTGTGATTAAGGCTGTGCTTGCAGGGCATCTGCATTTCGGTTTTGCGAGCAGGCTTCGCGGTGGTACGATGCAGTATGTAACAAACCGCGGTGACAGAGGAAACGCAAGAGAGATAACGATAATATGAGTTAAAAACACCGCTGACATTTTTCAAATTGTCAAGCGGTGTTTTCGATTTATTCAAGTTTTTTTCGGAAGCTTTTCAGCAACGACCTCGATGCCTCTGTGGAAGGAAACACTAAAACAAACTCAATAAGCACTAATTCTTAAACTCCGCATGCAACATTTCAACGTTACCTGTTTTTTTGAAATTCACCTTATTGACACCGAGATAAAACTAATATAAAATATCAACAAACATTTGTTTTGCATGATTGATATTTTTTGATATTCAGGAAAAATTTATCCGACTTCGCTCCATATATAAGTGAGAGGGTAAATTTTTCTGAAACAAATGGTTATTTTATTCAAAAATAAAAATTTATAAAACTCAGGAAAAATTCATCCTGTTTCATTCCTTTGTAATTGGGAGGATAAAAATTCTTCATAGTGAGGTGATGCAATTATATCGAACAACCCTAATTTCAGTTACATCGTTAAACTCCCGAATCAGATAATTTCAATCCCGCAGGACAGCCATCTTGCGCGGCTACCGTTGTTTTACGCTCTCCCAAAAGAGCTTGTAATAAAGCGAAAGGATTATCTTGATATTCCGAGAAATCTGTATGAAGTTCTCTACACGGATAAATACGATTATCTCATCAATGATGATGTTTTTCTTCAGCTCATCTGGGAATCGTATGCGTGGTCGGTGTGGCAATTTCTTCAAGTTCCCCGCCGTGACGGTTACGGCAATATTCCCGGTAAATGGACAGATTATTCGGGTGATTTTCCTCTGTGGCGGTTGTGCTTTGCAATTCAGAATTACTTCCGAAAGAAATTCGAATATGAAATGGAATGGAGTTTTCAGAAGCTGTTTATGATGCCGAAGGAAATGCAAATCCCGTGGCTTACATATCAGCAGTTCAGCAATCTCATCGGCAATCTTACGGATATGATTGTTGAAGAACAGAACTGGCAACCAATGATTGATGAAATATGGAAAAACCGTCAGATTGAAGATTACAGCGAGCGCAAAAGTACATACAAAAGAGATTTCATCAACAAGTGGTAT
>JAZSDK010000137.1:0-2644 GCA_045531155.1 Faecalimonas sp.
GAAGAAACGTTGTCCCGTTACAAAAACTAATGACCGAAAAAGAATCATTGTATTACCAAAACAACAGAATCGGAAAAACTCATGGGGAGACAGAAAACCAACAAGCAGACAGAAATATACATTAATACAAATAAAGGAGAAGAGTCAAAATGAAGTATGCATGGATGGATGAATATCTGATGAATAAGACAGGTGTAACCAAGGACTTGAAAGAAGAGTGGAATTGGATTCGCTATATGATAGGCGGAAAAATGTTTGCTGCGATATGTTTGGATGAAGCAAACGAGAATAAACCTGTTAATATAACTTTGAAACTGGAACCCTTGGATGGAGATTTTCTCAGACAACAATATGAAGATATTATTCCAGGATATTATATGAATAAAGTTCATTGGAATTCTATTAAGCCCGATGGTGAAGTGCCAGATGATTTGTTGATGGAAATGCTGGACAAATCCTATGCATTGGTGCTTCACAGCTTTAGCAAAAAGCGTCAACAAGAAATTTTACTGACGACATATTGTGGTTTGGATTGCACGAATTGTGAGTATAAAGAACCTTGCAAGTGTAATGGTTGCGTAGCTACAAAAGGAATGCCTTTCCACGCAGAGGAAACTCCGTGCCCAGTTGCTGCATGTGTGATGCAAAAGGGGCTATCCTTTTGCGGAGAGTGTACTGATTTCCCATGTCAATTACTGACTGATTATTCAAATGATACAGAGCATGGGGATAATCCGCCGGGGGCACGTATTGCAGCTTGCAAGATGATTAAATGTTTGTTGGAAAAGAAATAGAAGAAGATTTCAATAAATAAAACAATGGGAGATTAAAGGAATGGCGTACGATTTCAAAAAAGATTCAAAAGAGTTTTATAGGTCAAAGAATAAACCTGAAATTGTGAATGTATCGAAGGCAAACTACATTGCAGTCAGGGGGAGTGGTGATCCTAATGAAGAAGGTGGAGCATATCAACAAGCAATTAGTATTTTGTACGCAGTAGCCTACACCTTGAAAATAAGCTATAAAACGGATTATAAAATTGAAGGCTTTTATGAATATGTGGTTCCACCGCTGGAAGGGCTTTGGTGGCAGGAAAATGTTTCCGGTGTGGATTATAGCGATAAGTCTACATTTGGCTGGCTTTCTGTAATTCGGGTTCCTGATTTTGTATCCGAAAAGGAGTTTGACTGGGCAGTGAAAATGGCAATGAATAAGAAAAAAATAGATTGTTCTTCAGCAGAGTTCATAACCATAGAGGAAGGGTTATGTGTCCAAATAATGCATATCGGTTCGTTTGATGAAGAGCCAAAGAGCGTTGCCATCATGGATGAATTTCTTGAAGCAAACGGCTATGTAAATGATATGAATGCAGAGAGGCTTCACCATGAAATATATTTGTCTGATGCAAGAAAGGTTCCGGCAGATAAGTGGAAGACAATAATAAGGCATCCGATTAAGAAAGTAGAATAAAAGGCGGAATAAAAAGGGCGTCCTAAGCAGGGAGAATACAGCGTAGGGCGCCATTTGGTTGTAGTCGTGTTTTGTAGATGATATAATATAAGTCGTATAATTTACCGATATGAGCAGCAAAAAAAGTTTGATTTCCAGGGAGAAAATAACATGGATATTGTAAAATTTCGTGTTGATATGCAGGCGCAAGTGAATGATTTTTTTAAACAATGCTTTTCGCGCGTTGGCATACCATATTCTCCAAAAGACAGACATGCAGATGTGGCAAATGTAGAATGCCATTATATGAATAATGGTTGTTTTTGGTGCCTAATTGATGATAGCCATGTGATAGGAACTATAGCAATTCGTAAAATAGATGATACCAATAGGATTGCTGAGCTAAAAAGAATGTTTGTGTTACCGGAATTTCAAGGAAATGGTTATGGAAGGTTATTATTAGAGCATGCAGTAAAATGTGCACAAGAGCAAGGGTATCAGAAAATATGTTTAGATACCAGAAAACAGTTTTCGGTGGCACAACATTTATATCGAAGTGTAGGTTTTCGGGAAACGGAAAGATATAACGATAACGAGCATGCAGAACTTTATTTTGAAATGGATTTATGATAAAAGAGTTGTATATTTTTTGAGCAATTGGAGGGTGTAAGTTATGAAACTATCATTATTTACAGATAACATAGATGAATATTTGAAAAAAGATGGTCTGGTTAATTATGAAAATGTAAACATTATTCAACTTGCAGATTTATTATGGAGTAATGCAGATAGCGATGTGGATTATATTAAAAGGGCATACGAATTTGTGAGAGATAATATTTCACATTCAGCAGATATCAATGAAGATTCGTTAACTTGTTCTGCGTCAGAAGTTTTAGCAGCAGGGCATGGAATTTGTTTTGCAAAGTCTCATTTGTTAGCGGCGTTGTTACGCTGTAAATCTATTCCAACGGGGTTTTGTTATCAGAAATTGATTTTAGATGATGAAACAGCTCCTATTCTGATTTATCACGGACTGAATGGAGTGTATATCAAAGAATATAAAATGTGGATACGCCTTGATGCAAGAGGAAACAAAGAAGGTGTAAATGCACAGTTTTCATTAGAACGCGAACAACTTGCATTTCCGATTCGGCATGAAAAAGGTGAAGAAGACGGATTTGTGATTTATCCG
>JAZSDK010000084.1:0-14378 GCA_045531155.1 Faecalimonas sp.
AAATTCCAATTTGTTGGCATTTGATGTTAAAGTTATAACTTGAATGTGTAATGTAATAGTGCTACAATCACAATAAGTAATTGGTAGGAGAAATGATATGAAAACATATACGATTATTGCAGGTGTTAATGGTGCAGGTAAGAGCAGCCTTACTGGTGTACTTCGCACAGAAATTACAAATCTGGGAAAGATAATAGATGTTGATAAAATCATTGCAAAATGTAATGGAAATATGATTGAAGGAGGCAAAAAATCAATTGAATTAATTGATGATTGCCTAGATAGAGAAATTTGTTTTACACAAGAGACAACATTGTCGGGCCATAGAGTTTTTAATACTGTAAAAAGGGCAATCGAAAAAGGATATTATATTCGACTTTATTATGTTGGCCTTAATACTGTGGAAGAAAGCATTTTGCGTATTGAAAATCGCGTAAAAAAAGGCGGTCATAACATACCGGATGCAGATGTAGTACGTAGATTTGACAAACGTTTTGAAGATTTGATGATGATTCTTCCTTATTGTGATGAAGCAACATTTTATGATAATGAGAACGGATTTGTGGCCGTTGCAGAATACAAGAATGGAGAAATTATGCAAATAGGTAGTTCGAGTCCACAATGGTTAAAAGAACTCATGGAAAGTGTCATGTAATATTTCAAGGATATGTGACTAAATGAGAAAACACGGTACCTTTCCTTTGGTCTACAACCTCACAAGCGGCTATCGCTGAGCAGTAGGGCAATGTAAACTCAGCAAAAGAACTTAATTAGATACAAGAAGGAATCCCGCTACAAATAATTCGTAGGGGGATTTTTGTGTTGTGGCGGGAGTTTTATCTGGTATAATGGATGGAAATAAATTTGAATTCTAAGAGCAGATGTTTATAGCAATATAATAACTGTTATATCTTCTCCCTTTGCATAATTTAGACACAGCAAGCCTCAAAACAAAATAGTATTTTTGCCAAATCATACGCCGGGCGTTTGATATTCAATGGTCTGACGAAGCCGGTTGAATATACAAATGATGCAATATCCTTTGTTTGCTTTGGGTTCCAGACACGTTTGGCTGATATATCTGCGTATTCGCAACGCTCTGAGTCTGCAATATATTTTAGATGCTTATTCATTTCTGAAATATCGGAATCATTGTTATAATTCTTTAAAGAGACAATAATGACACGACATTTCTTATTCGCATTTTTGATATGTGATACTAGTTTACTATACTTTTTGTCAAAGTCTGAAGGGGAAGACAAAAAAGCATCAACATCGGCTTCGCCAATATGAAGTAAGATGCTTTCAGGATTTAATTTAGCAATGCAAGTGTCATAGTATTCCACTGCGTTATCTATTGACAAATCGGAAAAACTGCGATTGTATAAGCTACTGTCTAAAGAGAATGCTTGCTTTAGTTCGCAGAGAGGAATGGAAATGTCATTGTTTCCGCCAAAAATAATCATTCCGTTTGGATTGGCTAATTTGTTTAATGATTGATATATATTTGTTTGATTCTTAAGCATTGCACAAGGCTCCTTTCTTATCAAGTGTGAGATTCCTAAAGTAGATGACAACATTTAGTGATACGATTGCTAAATTAAGAAGATATACAATCAGTACATAATTTAGTTGTCCACTGATTATTTTTGCAGTGATTCCAGCAATGTAACCGGTAACAATCAGCAAGATAAAAGGCAGGCTGGTTCCTTTTGTAGTCCGCGCTTTATATGCCTTGATTACATTGAGCGGCCATGAAAGACCAAAACAGATTAACATGATAGATTCAAAAATTGCTCCCATTGGGTTTCCTCCTTTTTGCTTTGTTTCTGTTATCATAATGAGAAATAGGTGTTACGACAATTTTTTGAAAAATAGAAATATTTTTTTGTAAGAGAATTTATTTATTTTACTTTCAAAAGGTTTTTCAAAAGTAAGAAAATGTGTTAAAGTCAGAATAAATAAGCGAGGTGAATCAGTTATGGGGAATAAAATTACGTTGAAAGGTATTCAGCAGAACTTCTTTCGAGTTCAAATGGTTTTGATTATTTCGTTGGCACTTTTTTTAGGGATAGCCGGTACTTTAATAAATATTCACTTTGAAAGACAAAAGCGAGACCAGAACCTTCAGAATGTTGCGGAAGCAATTGCGCAATCTCCAATTCTCACGGAACAACAAATCGATACTATTATTTTAACAGAGTATTTGGATTCATTGAGAGACACACTTGATAACATTGATGTTATATCGGTTGTAGACAGTAACTACGTTCGATTGTATCATTCCAATCACGAATTGATAAACAGCACATATGATGGGACAATACCTGAATTTGATGACGATAGCGAAGGATACTATGCGACCAACGATAATGGACCATCCGGCACGCAACGTAGAGCATACGCTGCCATTTATGACGAGGACGGAAACTATATAGGCTTTGTTATGGCAATTATGTTGATGCAGAATATTCATAAGGAAACGTGGCAGACAGCATTTGTCTTTATGCTTATTACAATTGCAGCAATTTTGATGGAACTCCTAATTTCTACAGAATTGTCCAGCACTATAAAGAAAAGTCTAATGGGATATGAACCGGATGTATTTTCTGCAATGTATCGAATTCGTGATAACATATTGGAATCTTTGGATGAAGGAATTATTGCGATAGACAACGAAGGGAATGTGCAGTTTGTAAATGGTGCTGCAGAGGGCATGCTGAATCAAATAGAGAATGGACTTGCAACAAGGATTGTCGGTGAAAATATAAATAATCTGCAATTGGGAAGTGAAACACTATTGATTGATCGCATGCCAATCAAAGAAAAGGAAATCTGTGTCGGAGAAATCGCAATTCTTCATGACAGAGCAGAATACACCAAACTGATGGAGGACTTGACGGGAACCCGCTATTTGGTAGATTCCATGAGAGCAAATAATCACGATTTTACAAACAAACTACACGTGATACTTGGACTTATTCAGATGGAGATGTATGATAAGGCAGTTTCTTATATTGAAAATATTACGATTGTGCAAAGGTCAACTATCAGTAAGATTATGAATATCATACAAGAACCAGCTGTGGCAGCATTGTTGATTGGCAAAACAGCAAGAGCATCTGAACTGAATGTTAAATTTGTTCTTCGAGAAGGATGTTTTTATTCCAATGCAGATATGCAATTGCCTTCTGAACTATTGGTTACAATTATTGGAAATCTGATAGAAAATGCCTTTGAGGCTATGAATGATAATATGGATTATAATGTTCAGAAAGAGTTGATATTTGGAATTTATTCACGTCCTGGTGCAGTATTAATCACAACGGATGACACTGGAGTTGGAATCTCCGAGGAAAATTTGCAGCGGATATTTGACAATGGATTCTCGACGAAAGGCGAAGGACGTGGAACAGGTCTGTATCAGGTAAAGGAAATGGTGGAACGTTATGGTGGCGTTATTTCTGTTGAAACACAAGAAGGAGTTGGAAGTTCATTTTCAGTCAGTTTTACAAAATAAAGAGGTGTGTGAATATGTATAAAGTATTAATTGTGGAAGATGATCCAATGGTGGCAATGATTAACGAGCAATATATTAGGCGTAATAAGCAGTTCTGTGTTGTGGGAATATGTAAGGATGGCAAAAGTGCATTGGAGTATTTGAACGAAAATAGAGTTGATTTAATTGTATTAGATGTGTTTATGCCACATACGGATGGATTCGAAACATTGCGCCAGATACGAAAAGCAAAGGTGCCGGTGGATGTCATTATGGTTACCGCAGCTAATGACAGAGAATCGCTAGAGGAAGCATTGCATCTTGGGATTATAGATTATCTAGTAAAACCATTCACATTTGAGAGGTTTCAGATGGCATTGGAAAAATATATAGCACAAATAGGAGCATTGAAACAAATTGACACGTTGAATCAAAAAAACATTGACTTTATTATAGAACATTCCAGAAAGAAAACAGAAGATATTCTCCCGAAAGGAATTCAGGAGAAAACATTGACCTTGATTGTTACATGTCTAAAGGATGCAAAGACAGACTGGGTGACCGGCGATGAGATCGCAAATGTTATTGGTCTGACAGGTGTAACCGTGAGAAGGTACATGAATTATTTAGTAGAATCCGGTCATGTTATTGGTGAGATGAATTACGAAACTGGCGGAAGACCATGTATGCTCTACCGTATTGCAAATTAAATATTATGTGTACCTCCTTTGGTTTACAACCCCACAGGCAGCTATAGCTGACAAGTAGTGCACCAGAAACACAATAAAAGAACTTAATTAGGTTTAAGAAGGAATCCCTCTACGAATCATTCGTAGAGGGATTTTTGTGTTGTGGTAGGATAGTTGTGTGGTATAATGAAGATAGATAAATTTAAATTTATGGAGATGATGCCTGTGGTAAGTAAGCTAAAATACGGAAACACCAATACATTCTTTATTCAAGGAACAAACGGTGGTCTACTTATTGATACTGATTATGCAGGTACATTGTCCGCATTTTATAAGGAGATTAAAACACACGGCATAAAGCTTAGTGATATAGCCTATGTTTTAGCAACACATTATCATCCTGACCACATTGGTCTTGTAAGCGAACTTATGAAGCAGGGGGTAAAACTTCTGTTGGTTGACACCCAAGTCGAATCTGTTCATTTTGCAGACGAGATTTTCAGTAGGGATAAGCGATTAGACTACAAACCTATCAATGTGGATGATTCCATAATCCTAGAATGTAATGAAAGCAGAGAGTTCCTACAAAGCATAGGTATTGCAGGGGAAATCATCTCCACGCCAAGTCATTCCTATGACAGTATATCTCTCATCTTAGATGACGGAAGGTGTTTTGTCGGTGATTTAGAACCAATCGAACATCTTGGTGGCTATGAAAGTAATGACAGATTAAAGAAGGATTGGAATATTGTTATGAACTATAATCCTAAAATCATTTATTATGCTCACGCAAATGAAAAGATATTATGATGATAGATTGCTCGTAAATCCTGTTAAATCGGCTATTTCATTTATGCCCGATGCAATTTATGAGTTGCCTTATGAAGGGGCAAAAGAAATGTTACTGGTTGAGGATGCAGACAATCAACATGCACACGTTGTTTAATAAAAATTGAAGCTTACGGAGGCGTTTTTATGAATTTTGATATAAATAAATTGCAATGGATAAGAGAACCTGCAGATTACACAATTTCTACTGATAAAATTGAAATCATTACGAATCCAAACACTGATTTATGGCAGCGAACATATTATCATTTCAGAAATGACAATGCACCTGTGTTACAGTTGGAAACGGATGATAAATTCTTCTCGTTCACTGTTAAAACACAGTTCGAAAGTAAACACAGATTTGACCAATGCGGAATTGTGATGTACCTTGATAGCGAAAATTGGCTTAAAGGTTCTATTGAATATGAAAACGACAGATTTCAGCACCTTGGCAGTGTTGTTACAAACAATGGATATTCCGATTGGGCAACTACTGAGATTGATGCGAATATAAAATCAATGTGGTATAGATTCAGTCGTCGTGAAGACGATTACTGCATAGAATGTTCAGAAGATGGTGTTACATTCAAGCAGATGCGTGTATGCCACATGTGGAAAGGTGATGGTATAATCCGTTTTGGTATTTATGCATGTAGTCCTGAAAACTCATCATTCAAAGCAACATTTACTGAGATGGAAATCACAGAATGTAAATGGTTGGCACACGATGGACAGCAACCGGATTTAGAATAATAAATTTAAATAGATACTTACATTTGGGCGAATTTGTATGATATAATTCCCATAGAAACGTGTTGTTTTTAGTAAAAACGTAAGTCCAGTTTCTTGTAAATTTTTGAAAGAAGGTGGAGATATGTTTCAAAAAAATGATACTGTTGTATATGGTGTACATGGTGTATGTAAGATAGACGATATTACAAAGAAGGAGTTTATGGGGAGTCAAAAAGAGTATTATGTTTTGAAACCAATAAGCGATTCGGCAGCAACGTTATATGTACCAATACACAATGAGAAATTGTTGGAAAAAATGAGAAAAATCCTTTCAAAGCAGGAAGTCTATCGTTTGATTGAAACTATGCCACATAAAGAAATATTGTGGTTTGAAAATGAAAATGAACGAAAAGAGCAATATAAAAAGGTTATTGCAAAAGGCGACCATAGTGAGTTGATTGGTATGGTTAAAGCGATTTATCTGCAAAAACAGAAGCGGGAAGCTGAGGGCAAACACTTATATATTTCAGATGAACGTTTTTTCAAAGAGGCAGAAAGGATTCTTTATGATGAATTTCAGTATGTTTTAAATATCAAAGAAGAAGACTTGCTTCCGCTTATATTTTCAAAGATTGGAGAAAAATAAGAATAAATTCCCTGCGAAATTTCGTGGGGATTTTTATGTTGAGGCAAGAGTGATATGTGGTATAATGTTTACATTATACCAGCGCCGAAACGAAGTGGAGTGCGCATCCGTGCGGAGCGTAGCATGTGCGAAGCACATGGTATAATGTTTACATTATACCAGCGCCGAAACGAAGTGGAGTGCGCATCCGTGCGGAGCGTAGCATGTGCGAAGCACATGGTATAATGGGTGTGAAAGATTGAAACAAAATATAAGGGAGAAGAAGGAAACATGAGTAGCACAATAAGAGTTATGACTATAGAAGATAAACCGGCTGTTTTGGAAATGATGAAGGTGTTTTATGCTTCGCCGGCAGTATTAAGCAATGGCTCAGATGAAATATTCTCTAATGATATAGACAATTGCGTTAATGATAGTCCTTATTTGGAAGGGTATGTCATTGAAGAGTCTAAAGAGATACAAGGGTATGCGATGATTGCAAAAAGTTTTTCAACCGAATTTGGCAAACAGTGTATCTGGATTGAGGATTTGTATATTAAGGACAAGTACAGAGGCTTGGGTCTTGGGAATATGTTGATAGAATTTATCACAAAAAAATTTACAGATTGCATTTTTCGTTTGGAAGTAGAAGAGGAAAACGAAAGAGCTATTAAGCTATATAAAAAATGTGGATTTGACGTTTTGCCATATATGGAAATGAAGAAGTAAGAGAATGTTAAGTAGACACTAGTGCTTTACCATGCTAAAATATAATCGGAAGTCGCATTCTATAGTGTTTAGGGGTATAAATGATGAAATTACATAAGGTGATAAAAAGACTTATAATCATTTGTTTTTGTCTTGGGGCAGCAGGTCTACTTGTCTTAATCGGTATCAACACACATGTGAAAGGCGTGGTAAAAGACAGAATAGTAGAATCCGATGGTCTTCCTGATGAAGAGTTTAACTGTATTATGGTATTGGGATGTCAGGTTAAAGAAAGCGGAGAACCAAGCCATATGCTTCGCGACAGGCTGCAGAGAGGCATGGAAGTGCATGGGTATGGTGCGTCAGAAAAACTTCTTATGAGCGGCGACCATGGAAGAACAGATTATAACGAAGTAGAGACAATGAAACAGTATGCGATTGACGAAGGTATCGAATCAGAAGATATATTTATGGATCATGCCGGATTTTCGACATACGAAAGCATATATAGAGCAAAAGAAGTGTTTGGTGTTAAGAAGATGGTAATCATCACGCAGGAATACCATTTATACCGGGCACTTTACATAGCAGAAAAACTTGGAATCGAAGCCTACGGCGTGGCTTCCGATTATCATATCTATGCCGGACAATCTATGAGGGATTTGCGCGAAGTATTAGCAAGAGCCAAAGATTTTGTCACAACAATCGTAAAACCGGAACCGACTTATCTGGGCGATTTCATCGACATACATGGAAATGGTGATATTACAAACGACTGACATAAGAGAGGGGAAAGTCAGTTTTTGAAGAATTATTGACAGTGACACACAGGCAAGACTTTTATTGTGGCTTTATCATGTGGGCATGACAAACGGGTGGTTTAATATCCTGATATATATACTGTCAATGGTGGGATTGTTTGTTGGAGGATGTATTTTTAATTACCTGAATGAAAAGTGTGAAAACATTTATCCGTCCTGGCTAGTGCATATGTGTGCAAATTTTGGAATAAATACGATTGGTTTCATACTATTTGGAATCATATAAAGAAAGAAGGAAACGTTATGGCACGAAGATTTGAAACGGATGGATATGTATACAGAAATCAAAAGGGGAACGAAGTGCTTATTTATATAAAAGTGCTTTAGAAAAAGGGATACATTTATGAGAACAAGACAAACAGTATTAGATTACGGTCTTTCATTTCCAAATACATATCAGGATGCTCCGTTTCATGACACGAATTGGCAACTCGTAAGATGTCAAGAAAACAAAAAGGCATTCTTGTGGACTTATGAGAGAAATGGGAATTTGTGCATCAATATCAAGGTCAATCCGGAATGGCGAGATGTATGGAGAAATGCATACGCTTCTGTGTTACCAGGCTATCATCAGAACAAGGAGCATTGGAACACTGTGATATTGGATGGAACAGTACCGACAGAAGAAATTAAACGAATGATAGCGGAGAGTTATGATTTGGTAAATGCCAAGAAAGAGGAAAGTAGGACATAGTCTTATTAGAGATATGAGATAGCATTATGGAGGTAAAGTATAATGAAAAAGACATTAATTGTTGTTGATATGCAGAATGATTTTATAGATATGGCATTGGGAACAAAAGAGGCGGTTGCCATTGTTCCAAAGGTAAAAGAAAAAATACAGGAATATGTGCAAAATGGGGATGAAATTATTTTTACCCGCGATACGCATACCGAGAATTATCTACAAACACCTGAAGGAAAGAAACTTCCGGTTGAACATTGCATCCAGAGAACGAAAGGGTGGCAGATTGCAGATGGTCTTTATGTTGAAGGATGCAAAACTATAGACAAGCCAAACTTTGGATGGCCACACTGGAAGGAAGAGCATTTAGAAGAAGTTGAAATTGTCGGATTATGTACAGATATTTGTGTTGTTTCCAATGCACTTATTATAAAAGCAACTTTTCCTGATGCAAATGTGAAGGTAGATAGCAATTGCTGCGCGGGAGTGACGGTAGAAACACACGAAGCGGCACTTAAGACGATGGCAATGTGTCAAATTGAAATTGTTTAAGAAAGAGAAACGATTATGATTATTGGATTTATTACATGGAGTTGTGTATTTGAGGATTGAAGCAAAGTATAAGAAATAGAGGAATGCAATGGAGAAGAAAGACGAGTTCTTGTTAAGCAATTTATATATAAATAAGGTTAGCATTACCAGAGAAATCCCGATTGGCAATTACTTAAAAGAATCATCGGTAGTAAAAAAATTGATGCAAACAGACGGAATACGATTTCATAAGCCAGTAACAGATTGAAGAAGAGTGGGTGCGTGGTATAATGAAGATAGATAAATATGAATTTGTGGAGAGTAAAATGGGATGAGATTATTTAATATAATACAAAACTATAAACCAAAGAATCAACAAGAAGAATATGATAAAGAACAAATGCTACAGTTTATGAAAAACAATGAAAATTATTTGGAGCGCGAAAATCAGGTAGGACATTTTACTGCATCCATGTGGGTGGTGAATAAAGAGCGAACCAAAACCTTAATGGTATATCATAATCTTTATGATTCATGGTCGTGGATAGGTGGCCACGCAGATGGGATGGAAAATTTATGTGAAGTTGCATTAAAAGAACTGCGTGAAGAGACGGGAGTGGAATCTGCCAGGTTAATCAGTGAAGATGTATTTAGTTTGGAAACATTGGCGGTTAACGGATATATGCGTAAAGGAATTTGGATTCTAAGTCATTTGCATTTTAATCTGACTTTTTTGGCAGAAGCAGAGGAGGCCGAAGAACTTACAGTGCAAGAAGAAGAAAATTCTGCAGTACATTGGTGGAACTTTGAAGAAACTTTAAAAGTTTCAACAGAACAATGGATGATAGAGAATATATACAAAAAACTGATTGAGGGAGTACGAAATATGTAAATGCCAAATATGTAAATTAGTGAACAAATATGAGGCATAAGAGAATATAAAAAATGGAGAAAAAGGTAGGAAATTGATTATGAAGATGTTTAAAATTGTTCCGGGAGTGATGTTGTCAGTGGGAGTGGCGCTTCTTGCGTGCTGGCTTGAAAGTTTGCTCCCAATTCATCTGATTGGTTCTGCTGTCATTGCGATGTTTATCGGCATGCTTCTTAATTACTTCTTGAAGGATACCAAGGTGCTTGCATCAGGACTGAAATTCACATCAAAAAAGATATTAAAATTTGCAATCATTTTGCTTGGTTTGTCTCTTAATATTACTACTATTTTGAATGTAGGTAAAATGTCCCTTACTGTCATGATATTCACTTTGCTGACTTGTTTTGGAGGTGGCTACTTTATTGGTAAGGCACTGGGATTAAATTGGAAACTTTCTAATCTGATATCTGCCGGCACAGGCATCTGTGGTGGTTCTGCGATAGCAGCTATTGCACCGACTATTGATGCGGACGATAATGATGTGGCTTACGCTATGTCTGCAACATTTCTTTTCGATATGGCGATGATTGTCCTGTTCCCGATTATGGGAAGAGCACTTGGTATGACTGACCAAGCTTTTGGAATCTGGGCAGGAACGGCGGTAAATGATACCTCGTCCGTTGTTGCTACTGGTTATGCTTTCTCCGAAGGTGCAGGCGATTTCGCAACTATGGTAAAACTTACAAGAACTCTTGCGATTATTCCTACGGTTATTACTTTTGCTTTTGTTCAGCTTCGCTTAAAAAGAAAAGAAGCCCTTGCCAATAGTCAAAACGGTAGTGAACTGAAGGCAAATTTCAGTATTAAAAAAATATTTCCTTGGTTTATTTTAGGTTTTCTTGCAATGTCAATTGTAGCTAGTGTTTTTTCAATTCCGGTGACAGTTGTTTCCGGCACAAAGACGGCAAGTAAATTTCTTATGGTTTGCGCTTTGGCGGCGATAGGGTTAAACACATCCTTTGCAAGCATGAAGAAGGCAGGTATCCGACCTATGATTCATGGTTTCATTATTTCGGCGCTGGTTGTTGTTGTGGCACTTGTTGTTGAGATTGCAATGGGAATAGTATAAATTATATTGACATATGAAAGTGGATTACGGATTATGGATGGCAAAAAAAGATGTAAGTGGTGTAACTTAAAAAATGAATTATATGTCAAATATCATGACAATGAATGGTGTATACCTAATTTTGATGACAAATATCTGTACGAGATGTTAATCTTAGAGTCTTTTCAGGCGGGACTTTCTTGGGAATGTGTTCTTAATAAAAGGGAAAGTTTTAGAAAGGCGTACGATAATTTTGATATAGACAAGGTGATTTCTTATGATGATAACAAGATAAACGAATTGTTAAGTGATAAAAATATAATAAGAAATAAGCGTAAAATCAATGCAAGTATCAATAACAGCAAGATTTTTAAGGCGATAGCCAGTGAGTATGGTTCTTTTCATAACTATTTAAGAACTTTTACTGATGATAGAATCATTTATGAAATAGATAAAACCACAAATGATTTGTCGGATGCGATTTCAAAGGATTTGCAAAACAGAGGTATGACCTTTGTTGGTTCGGTCATTATATATTCCTATTTACAGGCAATAGGTGTAATATGTTCACATGACAAAGACTGTTTTTTATATAAAAGTGAAGAATGACAACAAATTGCAATCTGCAATAGCGAGTCATTGCTTTGCATGTTTCTGTATGATACAATTTAACCATAGTATACGAGGGAGGAATACATATGGAACTAAAAAAACTTGACAAAAGTGTACTTAAATTATGGTACATTCGTGCAGTAATCGGAGCAATGGCACTAATTGGTGTTTTTGTAAGTGTAATTGCTGTTCTAACCGCAACGGGTGCCCCGAGCAATGTAATGCTTGCTGTTTTGTTGGGCGTTGGAGTTGTTGTTGCTTTGCTTCTTTGCTTCACCTTGATTATGCCCATGCTACGTTACAAGATGTATGCCTGGGGTTATGACGATAAGCGTATCATCGTAAAACAGGGCGTGATTTTTAAAAGAAGAGTAGTGATTCCTGTCTGCCAGATTCAGGATCTTCACAGAACGCAGGGTCCCCTGATGATGATGTTGAAGCTGAGTGGTGTGACCATCTCAACGGCAGGGTCGAATTTCGATATTTCTACCCTTACAACCGAAGAAGCCGACCGTATGCTCGATGAACTGGAACGTAATCTTGAAGCAAGAATTGAGGAATTGAGAAATGAAGAAATTTGACAAAGGATATATTTATTCTAGTTTGTTGTCGGACTTATTCAGCAGCCTTGTAGTAGTGTTTATCTTTCTTAAAGACTTTTTTCTTGATGAAAGTGCAAAAGTTGAAGATAAAATAGCTGCAATTCCGTTTTTTGTAATTGGATTTGCCGTAGTTTATCTGTGTTTTATCGTTTACCGAATTCTGTATTACAAGACCTCTGGCTACGAACTGACGGAAAATGAGATTAAATGCAACAGAGGCGTGCTTTTCAGAAAACGTTCTGTATTGGACTACAGAAAAGTACACGCCATCAATAAGAAGCAAAACCTGTTTCACCGTATCTTCGGTATTGCGGTATTAACGGTAGACAGTGGCTCTACCAATACCTCTCATCAGGCAGAGATTACTATTATTGAAAAGGATAAGAATGTTGACGTCCTGCTGAACGAACTGAATGCGCTGAAAGAGGGCGGTACACGAAATGCGGAGAGCACACAGCCGAAGGATGAACTGCTCCTTTCGGACAAAGATAGTCTTTATCGCTTTACCACCGGTAAGAAAATGCTGTACACGCTCATCAACATTGCTTCCACCGCATTTTTTACAGTCTTGTTTGGCTTGCTTGCCATTATTGTTATCGGCATTTGCAAGTTGATGCTGCATCAGAATTTCCTTGGTACTTGGGGGCAGTATTTCCTGTACGCCTTTTTGATTACCATGGGTGCTATGCTGCTGTTTTCGATGTTTTCCCTCATCGGATACCTGATCCATTCCTTCGTGGGATACTACAAGTTCAAAATTATCAAGCGTGGAAATGACATCCAGATTTCATACGGACTTTTGGAAAAGCATACCAACACCTTCAGCTATGACAGAATCAAGGCAGTTAAGATTACCCAGGGACTTGTACAAAGGATGCTTGGTTTTGCAGCTATCAGACTTGAGGTGATTGGCTATACAAACAACACCGGCGACGATAACAAAAATGCTGATCTTGGTGTACTTGTTCCATTTTGCAAATATGAGGAGGTCGGTGAAATACTAAGTAAGGTATTGCCCGATTATGTCCCGGACGAGAAGCAGACAAAGTCTGCATCCTATTTCCCGTTTGTATCGTGGTTTCTGTTAGTTCTCGGTATTGTATTGGGTGTAACGCTTATACTTGCAACTGCAGACATGGTGATTTTTAACGTTCCTGCGGTTGTAATCTTTGCTGTTTCCCTTGCTATTATTGGGGTGGGATTTGTTATCCTGGTTATAAAAGTGATAAGCGCTATTCTTGGCTATCAAACTAATGGTTTGGCTATAAACAATGATAAAATCACAGCTTACTATGGAGGGTTTACTAAAAACGTTACGGTGTTTAGCTGTAAGAATCTTATTGCAGTAGAAAATATCACTACACCACTTCGCAAAAAGGCTGGTATTTCAAGCCTTGTTATGCACCTGAAAACCAATGCACTATCTAACGAGATTAAGGTGCATATTCAAAAGGATTCCCTTTCGAATGATGTGGAGAAATTGCTGATATTGTGATAGTTGTAGGAATCATCTATGAGGAAAGGATGGAAAAGATGAAAAAAAGTAGTAGTATTATTTGGGGTCTGGTATTGATAGTAATAGGAGCGATATTCGCATTGAATGCAATGGACATTACGGATATTGATATATTTTTTGATGGATGGTGGACGTTATTTATTATTGTTCCTTGTGCCATCGGATTTTTCACTGAACATGATAAAATGGGGAATCTTATTGGTGTTGCAATTGGGGTGTTCCTCTTATTAGCTTGTCAGGATATATTGAGTTTTGATTGGCTTTGGAAACTTCTTGTACCAGTTATTATAATTCTTGTTGGTTTTAAGATGATTTTTAATGGACTGTTCGCGAGCAAGGCCAGTGACATTATGGAAACGATGAAACAGTCAGGTAAGAATCCAAAGGTTGGTTGTGCAGTTTTTTCGGGATGTGATATGAACTATAACGGAGAAGTTTTTGAAGGAGCTGAACTTACGGCAGTCTTTGGCGGTGTAGAGTGCGACTTACGAAATGCAATTATTGAAAAAGACTGTGCCATTAGGGTATCAGCGATCTTTGGAGGAATA
>JAZSDK010000090.1:0-15125 GCA_045531155.1 Faecalimonas sp.
TATTGACCGTATGTGTATGTTGCTTACAGACAGTGCAGCAATCAGAGATGTGTTGCTGTTCCCAACAATGAAGACGTTGGATAAGTAAAAAATATATTTATATTCATGACAAAACTTGAATTACTTAAAGGACATTTTCTAAAAGAATTTAGAAGATGTCCTTTTGTGACCTGTATCTAACGATGCATATTTTATACAAAGGAGGCACCAACATGCCAGTATTTGATTTTACCAACACACCAAATGAAAATAATGAAGAGTTTGTCTGTACATACACAACCTTTCATTCCAATGAAAGAACAGCAACACCGGAAAAGCCAATTTTAGTATTAGATAATTGCGAAAGAAAGTGGGAACATTATTCTTGTGGTTTCTTTACAAATCAAAGCAGAAAAACTGCTTTTGAGTTTAAAGAGAAAGACGGAAACTTTAGTGCTGATATTTTGCAGCTGGATGCCCGTTTTGTTTATCTTATCAAATGGCTTGGAAAGAACCATATCAATGTGCGACTTTCAGGTGAGAACCGTGAAGATGGATATGCGGTCTACAAGATTCGTGAAATGGCATCTAGTGGAGGTGGAAAACTCTCTGCGGAAGATGGTTTCCTTCAATATATGATTGAACGTTTATTTGCCAGCAATGCACCACAGGGTGACTTAGAAGAGGATGAAGAATTGGATGAGACCGGAGATGATATGAAGCTCACCAGCTTACAGAGCATTTCTGATTTCATGAATTGTGCAGGGAAGACTTTGCCGGACAATATTCGATTGTGGGCAAGAAGAAATCTTGCGGTAGCACACTCTCACGAGGTTACACCGGAGGAACGTCGTCATGCCCAGCGTGCCCTTTCTATTATGATGAACATTCAGTGGAAGAATGATTACTTTGAATCAATTGACCCACAGGAAGCACGCAGAATTTTGGATGAAGAATTATATGGTATGGAGCGCGTAAAACAGCGTATCATTGAGACCATAATTCAGATTAACAGAACACATACACTTCCTGCTTATGGTATTTTGTTAATTGGTCCGGCTGGAACCGGTAAGTCCCAGATTGCTTATGCGGTTGCCCGTATTTTAAAATTACCATGGACATCGCTGGATATGAGTTCTATTAACGACCCGGAACAGTTGACCGGAAGCTCCCGTATTTATTCCAATGCGAAACCGGGTATTATCATGGAGGCATTTTCCATGGCAGGAGAGTCTAACCTGGTGTTCATTATCAATGAGCTTGACAAGGCGGCTTCTGGCAAAGGTAATGGCAATCCGGCAGATGTACTTTTGACACTTCTTGATAACCTTGGATTTACAGACAATTACATGGAATGTATGATTCCGACCAGTGGCGTTTATCCGATTGCAACAGCCAATGACAAGAGCCAGATTAGTGCGCCGTTAATGTCGCGTTTTGCAGTGATTGAGATTCCGGGCTATACGGCAGAAGAAAAGAAAATTATTTTCTCAAAATTTGCACTTCCGAAGGTGTTGAAACGTATGGGAATCAATGAAAATGAATGCATTGTGACAGACGAGGGCTTAGATACCTTAGTTGCGCATTATGCAAATACGGACGGCATCCGTGATTTGGAGCAGGCGGCAGAGCATATTGCGGCAAATGCGTTGTATCAGATTGAAGTAGACCACATTTCACAAGTGATTTTTGATGGCAAGAAAGTGAAGGAATTGCTTGCATAATACATATTTTACCCCGTTTTGGAGATATTATTTTTAAATCTTCGTAAGCGGGGTGTTTTTATGTTAATTATCAACGGGAAAATATATACAATGGAAGACAAACCAATTGAACGTGGATATGTTCGTATCAAGGGTAAAGTGATTGAAGAGGTGGGAAATATGTCCTCTCTTGCGCCTAGTGATGATGAAGAGATTCTGGATGTAAAGGGTGCTTGGGTTCTGCCTGGGATTATTGAAGCGCATTGCCATATCGGTATTACTGAGGAAAAATGGGGAATTATCGGCGATGACTGCAATGAAGGGACAAATCCAATTACGCCTACACTTCGTGCAATTGATGCAGTTAATCCTATGGACCCTGCATTTCATGATGCGATTGCGGCGGGAATTACATCAGTAATGGTTGGACCGGGGAGCTCCAACGTGGTTGGAGGTCAATTTGTTTTCATGAAAACCCAGGGACGATGTATCGACGAAATGATTGTCAAACATCCGGCAGCAATGAAGGTGGCTTTTGGGGAAAATCCTAAGACTGCGTATGGTGACAAAGACCAATTGCCGTCTACAAGAATGGGAATCGGGGCGTTGCTTCGTGAAACTCTGTATAAAGCAAGGCAGTATGTGCAGGATAAGGAAAATGGCAAATTGCAAAACGAGGATTTTCAAATGGAACCGTGGGTTCCTGTTTTTAGTCGGGAGATCCCATTAAAAGCACATGCGCATCGGGCGGATGATATTTTGACCGCTATTCGTATTGCTACGGAGTTCGGGCTTGATATTACCATAGACCATGGCACGGAAAGCCATTTGCTTGCAGATGAAATAAAAGCATCCGGTTTTCCGGTAATCGTAGGACCTGAACTCACTTCCAGGTCAAAAATAGAAGTTAAAAATATGAACCTTCGGACAAACAAGGTATTGAGCGAGGCAGGAATTTTATTTGCAATAACAACCGACCATCCGGTAACCATGCTTCAGTATTTACCGATTTGTGCCGGAATCGCTGTAAAGCATGGGTTGTCTGTAGAGGATGGCTTAAAAGCAATCACAATTAACGCAGCTCGTATCTGTCGGGTAGATGACAGAGTGGGAAGTCTGAAAAAAGGGAAGGATGCGGATATCGCTATTTTCACCGGAAATCCCATGGAAGTATTCACAAAAACCTTGTATACGATTATTGACGGTCAGGTTGTTTACTCTGTTCAGAACCAACCTCAGAAACACGTTGTGCTTCCTCGGTGTGGCGTATCCGCCAAATAAAATTTTAAAAACATCCTTAAAAATGCAAGCATTTCACGTCTGTTTTATAAAATTTTGCTTGGCTCTGAACAGTTACAAATGAATAATGTTTGAAAAAACTTCCTTACTTTTTTTAAGTGTTAACTGCACATACTATGTGTGGGAGCAAAAATAAAAAAGAGGGGAGTTTTTTTGATGGAAAAAGAGAAGCATCTTGCGATTGCATCCGTTCCGATTCAGGAATGGAATGAAGTGTATGATGAAGAACAGGCACTTCGCATGGGAACCATTTTCCCGGAACTGAACAGACAATTTTTTGCAACTGTCTTAGATAATGAACTAGAGAATGAAAAATTGCAATTTAATCGTGAAGAGACCATGCTAAGACAGATTCAGCAAACCGGATTTGTGCTGGATGATTTGCGTCTTTACATGGACACGCATCCGGAGGACCAAACAGGACTTAGCATGTTAAAGACCATGTTGAAAAGAAAAAGACAGCTTATGAAGGAGTTTGCTTTGGAGTTCTATCCGCTTGCGGAAGTTTGCATGGATGTGATTTATGACAAGAATCCAGACTCTGAGTGCTATTGCTGGCCAGAGGGAAAAATTCCATGGGAAGGAGTGTGCAAGTAATGTGGGTATATGAGAAACGATTACAATATCCGGTTAATATTACAAAAACCTGTCCAAAGACGGCACAGCTGATTATTAGTCAATATGGTGGTCCGGATGGAGAGCTGTCCGCATCCATGAGATATTTGGCACAGCGATATACCATGCCGGACAAACGAGTTGGCGGACTTTTGACCGATATCGGCACGGAAGAATTAGCACATATGGAAATCATCTGTGCAATGGTGTATCAGTTGACGAAGAATCTGACGGTGGAAGAAGCGAAAGCAGCAGGGTTTGACGCTTATTATATCGACCACACAACTGGGCTGTGGCCACAAGCCGCAGCGGGAGTGCCGTTTACGTCACTTGAATTTCAGTCCAAGGGTGATGCGATTACCGACCTACACGAGAACTTGGCGGCGGAGCAGAAGGCAAGAACGGTCTATGACAACTTGCTTCGTATGATTAAGGACCCCGAAGTGCGTGATCCGTTAAAATTCTTGCGTGCAAGGGAAGTTGTGCATTTCCAAAGATTTGGTGAGGCTCTTGAGAGGACGAAGAATTTGTTGGATTCTAAGAATTTTTATTTCTTTAATCCAGAGTTTGATAAGCAGCAAGGCGAGAAGCTATAAATAAGGTGTGTCCTTGATTTTGGCAATTATTTTGTGGCGACTTTCTATAAATTAGTTGCGTCTTGATTTAAAACGGTCTACTTTCTATAAACTACAGTTTATCAGGCTAAAATACCCATGGTTTCGTAAAATCATGGGTATAATCTATGTTAAAAGTAGTGTTTATAGAAATTTGCTGTGAAAAAATGGTGTTTTTGTATGAGTTTATGGTTGTTTCTGGGTATACGGGTTGATTTTCTGGCAGTTAGTACCCAGACCACTAAATGCAAAATACTAAATACTAGATACCAAATCTAAAATCCTAAACACTAAACATTAAACACCACATAATTGGCTTATTTCAGTTCCCAACTCATAATGTCACGGTGTGGATTTGGTTTTGCGAGTCCGATTCTTAATACTTCGCCTTCAAACATTCCGAAACTATTTTGCATTACTTCAAAAGCAATGGTCATTTGTTCTTTTGTTAAAGTTTTTCCAATTGTGCTGTGCGGTAACCATTGGAATGGTTGATAATAAGGGCTTATTTTAACTTCATCTATTTGCGAAAGCGCATTACAAATTTGTACAGACAGGTCATGAAGATATTCATTAAGCACCGGGGTAATATATAACACATATGGAAAGAATTGTCCTACAGAAACCCATTGCAAAGTATCTTTCTTTAATTCTATTGCTATACGACTTAATACCTCTATCACTTGTTCTTCTGCCAATGCTTCAAATGCGGAAACGGTAATATGAGGTGGCACTTTTCCATCTAACATAAATGTGTTGCCTGTCTTCTGGGCAACCTGGTTTATAAACTTCTGGATTTTTTTATTTGTTTTATCGTCGAAATAAATTGATACTAGATACATATTCTAACACATCCTTTTCTTTTATTATGATACATAAGATAACTTGCAATTACAATATTGATTACAAATTTTTAGACAATTAATAAAAAAAATAAAAATTTTCAAAATATGTATTGACATTTATGGAGAAATGAGATAATATTTAATTAACAAAAGAGAAAACTTTTAAAAACAGGAGGTCAGTCCAATGAGATAAGGACTACTAAAACAAAATTTAATAGAAAGCGAGGTTATATAGTGAGACTTCTAGAAATTCATTAAAGAGCCATTCAATTTGTAAAGAAAAATTGAATGGCTCAGTTATTTTGTTAAATTATATTCTATACACAACTATTCCACTTATGGCTGATACTGCAATCAGCAGAATAGGTGAAATAGCTTTATTCTTGATTTTCTTATAAACAAACATTGCGGCTAATACCACAGCCATGATGACAAAGGTCTGCCAGTTCTTAGGAATACTTAATCCATTTACCATACAGTTCTCTATGATCATATGAAGTCCGGTTGCCATGATAATACCAATAATGCAAGGTTTGATGCCGTCTAGCACTGCAAGTACGTACAGATTTTTGAGGGCGTTCTTCAATATCATGGAAAGAACTAGGATAATCACAAAAGCAGGCATACATACGGTAAATGTGGCGAGGGCTGAGCCAAGTAGTCCGCCCCATGTTCCATAGACCTGTTTTCCAACTTCATTTCCAATATAAGTTGCAGTGTTTACCATAATCGGTCCAGGTGTGCTTTCACTAATCGCAAGCAGATAAGCAAATTTTTCTTCGGATACCCATCCGTTTTGCATTACCACTTCGCGAATGACCGGAATGGCACCATAGGCACCTCCGAAGGAGAATAATCCAACTTTCAAAAAGCCTAAAAACAAATCTAAGTAAATCATGATTCCACCTTCTTTCTATCACGAATCTTCTGAATCTGGAAGAATACCATACCCAACACACCTGCGATAATAAGCAGATAAATGGTTGAGAAGCTTAACGCGAAGAAATTAATTGCAAGCATAATAAGAAGAGCACATATTAAGACAGCAATGGAAAAAGGTTTCTTCTTCATCTTCTTAAACATATTGTAGCCGGCTCTGAAAATAATCAGTCCCACACCAATCTGAATTCCTTGAAATGCATTTGCAACAATTGGGTAAGCCAATAGATTATCAAAAAATGATGAAATTAAAAAGATAATCATAAAGGATGGCAAGACCACACCAAAGGTTGCTGCCAAGGAACCTAAGATTCCGCCTTGGGCGTATCCGGTGTAGGTTGCACAGTTAATGGCAATTGGTCCTGGGGTAGATTCTGCGATGGTGAGAACGGTCGCAAACTCATCTTCCGTAATCCATTTCCTTTTCTCTACGCATTCATCTTGAACGATAGCAATCATGCCGTAACCGCCACCAAATGTGAAGAGACCGATTTTGGCAAATGTATAAAATAATTTGAATAACATATCAATCGTCCTTTCTTGTAAAAATCTGTGCTTTGTACACACCTAGTTAGTATAACATAAAATGAGAGTTAATTCACCAAATTGTGGGAAATAATTGTTTTTAGAATAGTTATTGACTATTCGGAACTAACGTAGTAAACTAACAAAGACAACTAAAAGGGGTGCTGGTAATCGAGCCGGCTGAGACGAGGTGTATTCATCTTGGACCCAAGAACCTGATCTGGATAATGCCAGCGTAGGAAGAGAGATATTCGTTAGAGGATAAATATATTCTAATACCTAGGCATAAGCCTAGGTATTTTTTTCTCTATATAGAAATTCTCCAATGCGAAATGGAAAATCAGACATGAGAATCCAGATAAAACAAGAAAAGGAGAGAAGAATTATGAACGCAAGTGTAGCAATTCAAGTTTTGCCAAAGACAGACAATGATGAAGAATTAATCCGTATTGTAGATGAAGTAATTGACTATATTAAATCTACGGGGTTGAGTTACTATGTAGGTCCCTGTGAGACCTCAATTGAAGGGGATTATGACGAATTAATGGACATTATCAAAGAATGTCAAAAAGTAGCAGTGAGAACAGGAGCAGAGTCAGTCTCTGCCTATGTAAAGATTACGTATCGACCAGAAGGAGAAGTGTTGACCATTGAAGAGAAAGTTACTAAGCACCACCAGTAAAATCTGGTCGTGTTCGGCAATAGTATTGATTTTAATCGTGTGGCAGATTGTTTCAGCAACGGGACTAGTGGATAGCTTTATGCTGCCCTCACCTGTTCAGGTAGTGAAAGCATTTATCACGGAATTTTCGACGCTAATGGAACATTCGCTAGTGACATTGGCGGAAGCCTTTATTGGACTTGCATTCGGAATCCTGCTAGGATTCGTGATGGCAGTTCTGATGGATCAGTTTGCTGGTCTCTACAAAGCGTTTTATCCATTGATTGTTTTGACACAGACGGTCCCAACAGTTGCCATTGCACCGCTTTTGGTCTTGTGGTTTGGCTATGAAATGATGCCGAAGGTGATTCTCATTGTGATAACCACATTTTTCCCAATCGCAGTAGGCTTGTTAAACGGATTCAAGTCGGCAGACAAAGATTCCATCAACTTGCTTCGTGCAATGGGGGCTGGCAGATGGCAGATTTTTTACCACATCAAATTTCCAGGTGCATTGTCAGAGTTTTTTGCAGGACTTCGCATCTCGGCTTCGTATGCAGTTGTGGGCGCGGTCATTTCAGAATGGCTGGGTGGTTTTAAAGGATTGGGAGTATATATGACACGAGTAAAACAGGCATTTTCTTTTGATAAGATGTTCGCGGTCATATTTTTGATTTCGATTATCAGCCTTTTGCTGATGAAAGGAGTCGATTTCTTACAGAAGAAATGTATGCCTTGGGAAAAGGAGAATTGACATGAAAAAAAGAATTTTAGCATTATTAATGGCAACTATGATGGTAATAGCATTAGTAGCATGTGGAAATACATTTGACACAGATGGCGAGAAAGACATTAAAGATTTAGAAAAGATCACATTTGTATTGGACTGGACACCGAATACGAACCATACAGGACTCTATGTGGCACAGGAAAAAGGATACTTTGAAGCAGCAGGAATCGGAGTCGAAATTGTGCAACCACCGGAAGACGGTGCAGAGGTTCTGGTTGCATCAGGAAAGGCACAGTTTGGCGTTTCGTTCCAGGATTCCATGGCTCCGGCACTCGCTGGGGATAACGCACTTCCAATCACAGCAGTTGCAGCAGTCATTCAACACAATACATCGGGAATTATTTCCCGCAAAGGCGAAGGCATGGATACGCCAAAAGGAATGGAAGGACATACTTACGCAACCTGGAATGGACCGATTGAACTTGCAACACTTCAGCAGGTAGTTGAAAAAGACGGAGGAGATTTTAAGAAAATCGAGTTAATTCCAAGTACTGTTACGGATGAAGTGTCAGCACTGAAATCAAAATCCGTGGATTCCATATGGATTTTCTACGGATGGGCAGGCGTGAAGACAGAACTTGAGGAATTGGAAACGGACTATTTTGCATTTGCAGATATTGACCCGGTATTTGATTACTATACCCCGGTTATTATTGCAGGAAATAAGTTCTTAGAAGAGAAACCGGAAATAGCGAAAGCATTTTTGGGCGCAGTATCAAAAGGGTATGAATATGCAATGGAAAATCCAGAAGAAGCTGCGGAAATTCTTTGTGGGGCGAACCCAGAACTGGATGAAGAATTAGTAAAGGCAAGTCAGAAATATTTATCAGAACAGTACCAGGCAGAAGCAAAGCAATGGGGATATATCAATTCAGTTCGTTGGAACAATTTCTATCATTGGTTAAATGAATATGATTTGGTGGAGACAGATATTCCGGAAAATACGGGCTTCTCCAATGCGTATTTGCCTAATTAGTTGTGTGGGTATCTATGTACCAGAGTGTGCTGTAGAGAGGGTGCGCAGTGGCGCATATAAGGAGGATATATGGCAGTATTAAAGGTGGAAGGCGTATCAAAGTCTTTCGATTCGGAGAAAATAATTGAAAATATATCTTTGGAACTACATGAAGGGGAGATTGTTTCCCTTCTTGGAGTTAGCGGTGGTGGAAAAACAACACTTTTTAACATTATTGCTGGTTTGAACCTTCCAGATGAGGGAAGTGTGTGGTTGGATGAAGAAGAGGTAACAGGGAAACCTGGAAATGTATGTTATATGCTTCAGAAGGATTTGTTGCTTCCATACAGGACCATTATAGACAATGTATCGTTGCCATTGATTGTCAAGGGGATGAAGAAGAAGGATGCAAGGGAATATGCGGCACCTTATTTCGCAGAATTCGGATTGGAAGGAACAGAGAAAAAATATCCGGCGCAGCTTTCCGGTGGAATGAAGCAACGGGCAGCCCTTCTTCGTACCTATCTTTTTTCAATGCAGAGGCGAAAAAAGGTGGCACTTCTTGATGAACCATTTTCTGCCCTTGATATGCTAACAAAACAAGCAATACACGAATGGTATCTTGATGTGATGGATAAAATTCACTTATCAACTATTTTTATCACCCATGATATTGACGAGGCTATCCTGCTTTCTGACCGTATTTATCTTCTGACTGGAAAGCCGGGGCGAATTACGAAAGAGATTGTGATTAAGGAACCAAAACCGAGAAGAAAGGACTTTCATTTAACAGAGGAGTTTCTGACATACAAACGAGAAATATTGTCACATTTAAAGAATGATTTTTAGGAAAAACGTTGACGAATGTTCTGTTTTATATGAAAATATAATGGAGTGAAAAACGAAATTCGGAGGAGTAAGAATGAAAGTTTTAAATGGATATGAACCGGCAGAGGTGCTAGGATTTTTTGAAGATATTTGTAGCATTCCACACATTTCTTATCATGAAAAGGAATTGAGTGATTATTGTGTGACATTTGCAAAGGAAAGAAATTTATATTATGAGCAGGATGAGCTTGGAAATGTAATTATCATCGGTGAAGCGACACCGGGATATGAAGATGTAGAGCCAATCATTATACAAGGTCACCTGGACATGGTAGGAGATAAAGTGCCAGAGCGCCAGATTGATATGGAAAAAGAAAGCATTCGCATCATGGTAGATGGCGACTATATCACAGCCGATGGGACCACACTTGGTGGGGATGATGGAATTGCAATTGCATACGGACTTGCACTATTGAATTCCAAGGATATTCCGCGTCCGCGTTTGGAATTGGTTTTAACTGTATGTGAAGAGGTTGGATTAGAAGGTGCAACAGCAATTGACTTATCATGCTGTAAGGCGAAACGTTTGCTTAATATCGACTCAGAAGACGAAGGTGTTTTTACTGCAGGATGTGCAGGCGGAGTGCGTGCAGACAGCTTGATTCCAGCAGAGATGGTGGAAAAGAGTGGTCTGATTTGTGAAATCAAAACAACTGGATTCCTGGGCGGGCATTCAGGAATTGAGATTCACAAAGGACGAGCAAACGGAAATGTGATGATAGGAAGATTCTTCCTGTTTTTGAAAGATAAGATGAGTTTTGATATCGTAAGTATGGCTGGTGGAGTGAAAGATAATGTCATTCCGAAGAATGCAAATGCCAACTTCATGATAGCAGAAGCAGATATAGAGACTGTAAAGAAAGCGGTAGAAGAATTTAATGCAATTATTAAGTCAGAGTATGGTGTTGCAGACCCAGATGTGGCTATTGTGTTAGAGGTGAAGGATGTAGCTAAATGTAAGGTACTATCGGAAGTGTCTAAAGAGAAGGCAATTACAGCCCTTAATTTATTACCAAATGGTGTGCAAACCATGAGTCAAGATTTGCCTGGTCTTGTGGACACATCACTTAATATGGGTGTTATGAAGATTGATGAAGAAGGTATTAGCACTTGTTTCTCTGTGAGAAGCTCAGTTGCTTCTGCAAAGGACTACTTGACTTCAAGATTGGAACAATTTACGGAGATGCTCGGCGGCAAGGTAAGCTACCACGGAGATTATCCAGGATGGGCTTATGCGAGAGAGTCCCGCCTTCGCGATTTGTGCGTGAAGATTTATGAAAAGCAATACGGTGAAACTCCGAAGATTGAAGTGATTCATGCAGGTTTGGAATGCGGTATCTTATCTTCAAAGATTGAAGGCTTAGACTGTATTTCCATCGGACCAAACATGGCGGATGTTCATACACCAGATGAAGTGATAAGCATTAGTTCCATCGCGAGAGTGTGGGAGTTTATAAAAGCTGTTTTGGCAGAGAAGGAATAAAAGATATAAGGGCGTTGCAACAAACATTTTTTGTTGCAGCGCCTCTTTCTATTTGATTTGGTTTCTTTATATTGGTTTCTTGCTTCATTTATGTCGGTCCCATTTTGTGACTGGGTATACAGTCCTGATTTACATATACAAATACCCAGAAACCTTCTGAAAAGACGTAAAAAACAAGCAAATTGATAGGCCACTGTCTATAAAGCATAGTTAAACAGCTATAAATACCCAGCATTTCACAAATTTATGGGTATACAAGCCCTATATAAGCCAATTTATAGAAAGTGGCAGCAGGTCAAATGACCAATTGTTGTAACTTTTCAACAATCTCAGGAAATTCCATTCCGTGAGAGGCCTTTACGAGAATTGTATCGCCTTTTTTAAGAAGTTTATCTGCTTGAGCTAAAAAATCAGCCTTTGTTTCAAAATGAAAGACGGCATCATTGCCATTCGCTGCACCAAGTGCAGTATTTTTTGATAATGTACCTATGCAGATGAGAAGGTCGATGCCTTTCTCTGCAGCATGCTGTCCAACCCCATAGTGAAGTTCCTTCTCGTGTTCTCCTAGTTCAAACATATCTCCGAGAATGGCAACCTTTCGGGCGTCTGCAGTTGCCAGAACATCTAGGGATGCTTTGGTTGAGATTGGGTTCGCATTATAGCAGTCATCAATAATAAGGAAATTTTCTGTTTCAATCATGTTGTTACGCCCGGTAACAGGAACAAGAGCCTCAATTCCGGCTTTGATTTCTTCGCCACTTAAACCAAGTTCGCGTCCAACGAGGGCTCCTGCCAACGCATTATATACCATATGATGTCCCGGAATCGGAATCGTAACTTGAAAGGAGTTATCTCCAAGACAAATCGTACAGGAGGTTCCTTTGAGTGACAAGCTGTGGATATCTTCTGCATATGCAGAAAGTTCTGTGGATAACCCAAAATAAATTGGATTGCATCCTGCCCATTCCTTTACGGTGATCAATTTGTCGTCATCACCGTTTAAAATATATTTGGCATTTGGGGCAGCAAAGTCAAACATTTCTGTTTTGGCTTTTAAGATGCCATCCCGGTCAATCAGATTCTCCAAATGGCAAAGTCCGATATTTGTAATGACGCAGATGTCCGGTCTTGCCATCTTAGCAAGGCGATGCATTTCGCCAAAGTCACTGATACCCATTTCAAGGACAGCTACTTCATGTTCATCCCGAATGTTGAAGATAGTGAGCGGAAGTCCGATTTCGTTGTTAAAGTTACCTGCTGTCTTTAGCACATTGTATTTCTGTGAAAGGACAGAGGAAATCATTTCCTTGGTGCTGGTTTTTCCAACGCTTCCTGTGATCCCAACAACTTTAATGCCAAGTGCTCTGCGGTAATGCTCTGCCAGGTCTTTTAGTGCCTGCTCACAGGAATCTACAAGTATGTATGTGTCCGCCTCTGCATCCAAAGGCTTTTCACTTAAGGTACAAAGCGCCCCTTTTTCCATAACCTGAGAAATAAAAGTGTGCCCGTCTACGCGAGCACCTTTTATTGGAATAAATAAATATCCATCTTCAATTTTACGGCTGTCAATGGCTACGCCGAGCACCTCTATATTTAGCTTTGATTCATCTCCATAGTAATGTCCGCCGCATGCAGCAGCGATTTCTTTTAAAGACATTGCTTTCATGGTCTATCCCCCAATTAGGCGTTGTAACGCTCTAACGATTTTTTAATAATAAGTTCGCAAAGCTCACCGTATTCAATACCGGCTGCTTTGGCCTCCTGTGGAAGTAAACTTGCAGAAGTCATTCCAGGAAGGGTATTGACTTCCAGGCAGTAGATGTCATCATTTGCATCCCATAAGAAGTCTGCTCTTGAATATACATCTAATTTTAGCGCCTTAAATGCAAGTTCGGTTGCACGCTGGATTCGCTTAGCCACATCATCCGGAATCTGAGCAGGGCAGATTTCTTCAGTCGCGCCGGCTTGATATTTGTTAGCATAATCAAAGAATCCGGTTTTAGGAATGATTTCTATGACAGGAAGTGCTTTTCCGTCGATGATACCACAAGCAAATTCACGGCCTTTGATGTATGGCTCGATTACAACTTCGTCTTCATAACAGAAGGAGTTTTCAATCGCGTTACGATATTCTTCTTCCGTATTTACAATATATACACCGATACTGGAACCACCGGAACAAGGCTTCACAACTACCGGCAGCTTCAAACCTAAATCTGCAAGTGTTATATCTTTATTTTCTTTTTTTAAGGCCGTACCAAGTGGAGTAGGAACTCCCGAGGTTTTAAAAATCTGTTTGGCGATGCCCTTATCCATTGCAAGTGCACTTCCCAGATAATTAGGGCCGGTATAACGGATACCTAAAATATCAAATGTAGCCTGCAATTTACCATTTTCACCAACGTCTCCGTGAAGTGCCATAAAGACAATGTCAGCAAGTCGACAGATATCGATAACATTTGGTCCTACAAAGCAGTCGGACTGGTCTTCTCTGGAGGCCTTAACGGCAGCTAAATCCGGTTCGGTTGTTTTGATGCCCTCCGCAATTTCAAGGCCGGCATTCGGAAGAAAAAATACGTCCTCTAAGTTTTTCGGAGCCTGTGGGAACCCTAAATACACATCGAGAAGAAATGCTTCATGTCCTCTTTCTCTTAGGGTTTTACAGATTCCGGCACCCGATGCCAGTGATACATCGCGTTCTGTACTCAACCCACCAGCTAAAACAACTATTTTCATATTAAATATACTCCTTTATTATTCCTTATCCATTTGATTTAATAAAGCTTGTTTTTCGTCAAACAATTTCTGTGATAAATCAATATAAACCTTGTGCGGGTTGAAGAGACGTTTGGTTTCATCCCACAGGGTTTCTTTTTCCTGCTTGCAGTATGCTGCGATTTCCATTACGCTTGGTGATTCGTACACGCATTGCCCATTAATAAAGATAGGCACAAGGATTTCACGCATATGATAAGTACCACCATAGAGCTTTGTTTTTTTCCAAGGCTCCATTGGGTCAAAAATTTTCATATCCTGTGATTCGTCAAAGATTTCGTCTGCAAAGCAGATTAAATCGGCGCGCATTTTGCCGGTTTCATTATCATAAATACGGTAAACAGTTTTGTTTCCCGGATTTGTAATCTTTTCTGAGTTTTCAGAGAGTTTAATCTTGGATACAAATGTTCCGTCCGGTTGCTGAATTGCAGCAAGCTTATATACTCCGCCGAAGGATGGGCAGTCTTTTGAAGTAATCAGATTCGTACCAACTCCCCATGATGTAATCTTAGCACCTTGAATCTTAAGGTCATGAATTAAGAATTCATCCAAATCGTTAGATGCAGAAATAACCGCAGTTTCAAAGCCTGCTTCATCTAACATTTTACGAGCCTTCTTTGACAAATATGCCAAGTCACCACTATCTAGACGGATACCATAATTCTTAAGTTCAATACCTGCTTCACGCATTTCCGTAAACACACGGATTGCATTTGGTACACCGGATTTCAATGTGTCATATGTATCAACAAGCAAAATGCAGGCTGTCGGATAAAGTTTTGCATAAGTCTTAAATGCGGTATATTCATCTTGGAAGCTCATGATCCAGCTGTGTGCGTGTGTGCCTTTCACAGGGACATCAAAAAGTTGTCCTGCAAGCACGTTAGATGTTCCAATACAGCCACCAATCATAGCCGCTCTGGCACCGTACAGGCCGGCATCCGGTCCTTGTGCACGGCGAAGACCAAATTCCATAATACCATCGCCGTCAGCTGCATATACTACTCTTGCCGCCTTTGTTGCAATCAAAGACTGATGGTTAATAATATTCAAA
>JAZSDK010000121.1:0-6265 GCA_045531155.1 Faecalimonas sp.
GTCAACAATCATCAGGAGGAAAAATTAATGAATAAAAATGACTATATCATTCGTTTAGAAAGAAAAGAAGAATACAGAGAAGTTGAAACACTTGTAAGAGAAGCCTTTTGGAATGTGTATCGGCCAGGGTGCTTAGAACACTATGTGCTGAATCAATTAAGAGATGATGACGCATTTGTACCAGAACTCGATTTTGTAATGGAAAAGGATGGAAAGTTGATTGGGCAAAATATGTTTATGCGTGCGACTATCAAAGCAGATGATGGTCGAGATATACCAATTATGACAATGGGTCCAATCTGCATTACGCCAGAGTTGAAGCGAAAAGGATATGGAAAGAAGTTGTTGGATTCTTCTTTGGAAAAAGCAGCAGAACTGGGTTGTGGTGCATTGTGCTTTGAGGGGAATATCAACTTCTATGGAAAAAGTGGATTCACATTTGCAAGTGAGTTTGGTATTCGTTATCATGGTTTGCCGGAAGGTGCGGATGCATCGTTCTTTCTTTGCAAGGAATTAATTCCGGGATATTTAAACGGTGTGACAGGGGTGTATGCGCCACCGCAAGGGTATTTTGTGAATGAAGAAGAGGCGGAAGAATTTGATAAGGAATTTTCTTATAAAGAGAAATTGAAACTTCCAGGACAACTTTTCTAAGTAAACGATGAAATGCAGTGTTCTCGTGCGTGATACGAATCGTGTCGCGCATGTGACACTGCGTTTCTTTATGTTTATGATGTCTTTTGCTATTTTTGAATTAGCCAATGTGCAAAATTTAAAAGCGAAAGGATTATGAACAATGAAAGAAAATGGGAAAAGATTATTATGTATAGGATGCGTGTTCAACATAGTATTTATTATTTGGACCTTGTTGATACAGAGGGTGGACGTAAGGCCGCTTGGAGTAAGAGGAACGAATATAGGTTTTGCAACGATTAACTGTTGGTTTCACAAATTAACAGGTGTGCATATGAAAATCTATACTATCACAGATTGGTTGGGACTTGTTCCAATTTTTATTTGCGTCATATTCGGTGTAATTGGATTTGTTCAATGGATTAAAAGAAGAAGTATTCATAAAGTGGACTACGATATTATTTTGTTGGGGATATATTACATTCTAGTGATATTTGGGTATCTTATTTTTGAGATGATACCTATTAATTACAGACCGATACTCATTGAAGGATTTTTAGAGGCATCTTATCCATCATCGACTACGCTTCTCGTACTTTGTGTAATGCCAACACTTATGGAACAGGTGAATCGCAGGATAGAAAATGCAATTATCAAAGGAATTGTAAGAGTTCTTGTTATTTGCTTTTCTCTATTTATGGTACTAGGAAGGCTAATTTCCGGTGTTCATTGGTTGACAGATATTGTGGGCTCCATTATGCTCAGTATGGGATTATTTTGTATCTATAAAGCGGTTGTATATTATGTTATAAAGAGAAAGTGAAATAGGAGATTCAGTCATGGAATTTCATGAAAAACTACAAGAACTACGAAAAGGCAGGGGGCTGACACAGGAAGAATTAGCAGATGCGTTATATGTATCCAGAACGGCTATTTCAAAATGGGAGTCAGGCAGAGGATACCCAAGTATTGATTCATTAAAGGAAATATCGAATTACTTTTCTGTGACAATTGATGATTTATTATCGAGTGAAAAATTACTCTCTATTGCAGAAAAGGAAAATAAAGCAAATCTACGAAGCGTGTGTGATTTATTATTTGGATTATTGGATATATGTTCCTTTATTTTAATCATCTTACCGCTTTATCCGAATAAGGTAAACGGATTTGTTGAGACAGTAAATTTATTTGCATATACACAGATGGCATCCCTGAATCGCTTACTATATTGGGTTATGTTTATTTCTCTTGTTGTAGCAGGACTCATTAAATTGCTATTGACAAAGTTTAAAATCGAAAGGTGTAGCAATACTGTCACGGGTGCATCAATGATACTTAGTATTTTGACTGTATTATTTATGGCAATGACAAGAGAAGCATACGCAGTAGTGGTTGTATTCATACTGTTAGTAATGAAAGGATTATTGCTTCTGAAGTGTACCAAGATATAAGGAAAAAAGATGTCTATTAACTTAGAAATTCAAATTTAACTCTCTACTTTGCGTAGGTAGTAAAAATCTCCTTGTATATTTATGATATTAGTATAGGAGGTATAAACAAATGAACCAATATGTAACAGGAGCAGTTATCAAAGAATTGCGAGAAAAACATCAATTTACGCAGGCTGAACTCGCTAAAAAACTAAATATTTCAGATAAAACAGTTTCTAAGTGGGAGACAGCAAAAGGATATCCGGACATTTCTTTGCTTGAACCAATCGCAAAGATTTTTGGCATATCAGTTACAGAATTGATTTCTGGGAATGCTGTCAATAAGGTGAATGTTTCGGCAAATGTGATGCGTTCAAAATTTTATGTATGTCCGGTTTGTGGAAATAGTATTCATGGCATGGGTGAAGCAGTCATACAATGCCATGGTATAATTCTTGCGCCATGTCAGGAAGAAGAAACAGATGAGAATCATAAAATCCTTATTGAAAGAGTGGAAGATGAATATTATGTTCGTATTGAACATGATATGACGAAACGGCATTATATTTCTTTTATAGCGGCATTGTCATCTGATAAACTTCAAATGGTGAAACTATATCCAGAAGGAAATCCGGAAGCAAGGGTAAAGATGAATGGAGTAAAAAAGATTCTTTTCTATTGTAATAGAGATGGATTGTTTTCTATTAGTGTTGTTAAAGGTATTGATGATAAACAAAATGCTTATGATGATATCAAAGAACGTAAAGATTTAGAGGAAACAGCGAAGTTACTGTTCGGATAATTATCAAATGATGTGGAAAAAGATATAAAAAACTATTGAAATCAATTTTTAATTCGCTTAGGCTTATTATAGGACGTCCAAATAATATGATTTTTACCGCTTTACAGGAGGGAGTTTTGATGAAGAAAGTATTAGATACTTATTCAAGTAAAAACGATATTAATATAAAACAGATTGTAGCCTATAAAGATAACATACTAGAAATTGAAGAGTATAAAGATGGTTTTACAAAAGACGAAACAATGAATGTTATGAGTGTAACAAAATCTGTAACATCATTGCTGGTAGGTATTGCTATTGACCAAGGTTTGATAAAAAGTGTAGACGACTTTGTAATGGACTATTACAAAGAAACATACACTCCTAAAAAAGGAGAGCATACTATATCAAAAGTTACAATTAAACATTTGCTCACAATGACAGCACCTTATAAGGGGAAGAGCGAGCCGTGGGCAAAGGTTTGTACATCGGAGGATTGGACACTGACAACATTGGATGTTTTGGGTGGTCGCAAAGGTATTACTAATGAATTCAGATACCACACTCTCGGTGTTCAAATTCTTTTGGGAATTATAAGAATTACAAGTGGTATGAATGTGCTTGATTTTGCTAACGAATATCTGTTTGAACCTTTAGGGATTACAGCAAGAAGTAATGCGGGCAGTGAGAGCAAAGAAGACCAGTTTGTATATTTAATGAACAGAAACGACCATGGAAAAGTTTGGTTTTTAGACCCAACAGGTATGCCAACTGCAGGTTGGGGATTATCTCTTTCGGCTTATGAAATGGCACAGATAGGTTTGATGGTGCTTAATAACGGAGTTTATAATAATATCCGTATTGTGAGTGAGAATTGGATTGAAATGATGACAAAATCTTACGTATCTACCGATGAGAAATTTGGAAATCAGGATTATGGTTTTTTGTGGTGGCTTCCTCATAGAACAAAAGAGGTAATTGCTGCTATCGGTGATGGTGGCAATGTTATATACATTGATAGAAAGAATCAAATTGTAGTAGCCATAACTGCACATTTTAAGCCTATGGTTTTTGATAGAGTAGAATATATTGAAAAAAATATTGTTGAAGCCTTAACAAAGAGATAAATTGATATCTGTTGAAATGACAATCTCATTTACCTTATGGAGAAAAGGAAAGCCTATTACATATAAAATAAAGTACTAAGCCGTTTATGTAGCCTCATAACACAAATAGAGTACAGTCAAGTTTTATAATGTCATATATATAAAAAAGCGAAGTTTGACATTGTTAGAGGCATTCAAGAGGGAAGCCAACTAACTGCATTCCGACAACAATCCGCGGTGTGTCAGAATTACTTGCAGATTGTTTTCAGCGTATAACAGAAAACGAAAAAATTGGCCTTGCGCCTCACTACCTTAAGACGTATAATTGAGCCACAAGATTAACTATATGTCAAAGGACAAACTAAATTAGCCTCATTGGGGCAAACAAAATTATTCTGAAACAAAAACATATAGAGAATCTTGTATGGGCTCTTCGAGCCCGTCCAGGGTTCTCTTTTTTTGTACTTTTTTCACGGTCATTACCCTCGGGCTGAGGCAATTCCATAGTGCATCGGCAACCCGGCATATATCTTTTCGGTTCCTTTTCGGCTATCATTTTCGGAAGGAAAGAGAGAAAAAAATCCGATAAAATTCAGAAAAAGAAACGGGCTCATCGGCTGACTGCTGCCACTGGGAAACATAAGAAACCCGCATAAATACGGGGTTTAAGCCGAAGAACAACCGAAAGAAAAAAGAGAGAATGGACGGACGCAAGAGAACGGAAAGGTGACCTGAAAACTCGATTGAAAAGAAAACGGCTTTCCTCATTCCAGATTTATATTGAGAAAAGAAAAAGAAGAAAAAGAGAAAAAAGATATGCTGGAAAAGGGAAAGAAGAGGAAACGAAAAGGCGGAGCGGATTGGCTATTGACCGAAGGTCCTATAGGCAAGTGAGCGGAGCATCCCAGCGGATACAAAATTTTTGCCAAAGAGAATATTTTTTATTACCTCATCACAACGCAGTAAAAGAACTTAATTAGGTTTAAGAAGGAATCCCTCTACGAAAGATTCGTAGGGGGATTTTTGTGTTGTGGTGGGAGTGCGATGTGGTATAATAAATGTAGATAAACTTGAATTTGGCTCCACCATATCAAAAATGGGGGTGGCTTAACAGTCCATTGACGGTTTACCTTGATTACCGTAGAATGATGGGCGGAGGTGAACCGATATGACTGATAAAAAAACATTCGGCTCGTTTATAAAAATTAAACGAACTGAAAAAAACTATTCACAAAAAGAATTGGCAGAAATGTTGTTTGTTACCGAAGGTGCAGTGAGCAAATGGGAGCGTGGGGTATCCTATCCCGACATTACCTTGATTACCGATATTTGCCGTGTTCTTGACATAAGCGAACATGAATTGATTACTGCCTCAATCGACACAGACACAAGGAAAATGAAGCATGAAGCAAGGAAGTTCCGTGCAATCCGTGGCACATGGTTTTGGATTCCGACAATATCCTATGGCATTGCACTTGTAACCTGTTTCATTTGCAACCTTGCCGTAAGCCACACGCTATCTTGGTTTTTTGTAGTATTGACAGCATTGATTTGTGCCTATACATTTGTACCAACAGTGACCTGCTTTTTTGAGTCGAAGAAACTTCTTGCATTTACTGTATCAACATACCTGTCTATTTGTTTACTTTTGTTCACTTGTGCAGTATATACTAATGGTTTATCGTGGTTCTTAACTGCCTGTATAGGCATCTTGATGGGATATGTGCTATTGTTTGCGCCTATCTTGTTATCAAAAACAAATTATTCTCGCTATAAGTTCATCATTTCCTCTACAGTCACACTTGTATTGACAGTTTTGATGATGATACACATCCGTATCTGGCAGTCGTTTATGCTCGGTAATGCAATTTTAATGGCTGTATACGGCCTTGTACCTGTAATTGCTTGTGCTGTAATATGTGCCTTCCGTTTTAATGCATTTCTCAAGGCGGGAATCTGTACCACTGTCAGTGGAATTATACTATATTGTACTAATCATGTAGCAACAGCCTTGTTTGGTCCATCTTCTGGCAGTTCCTATCAGGTAGACTTCTACAACTGGGAACAATGCTTAAACGGAAATGTTCAACTCATAGTGTTATTATCATTTTTGTTTGTTAGTGCAGTCTTTTTTGCAATAGGATTCTTTAGAGTTATAAGAAACAATAAACGATAAATTCCAATTTGTTGGCATTTGATGTTAAAGTTATAACTTGAATGTGTAATGTAATAGTGCTACAATCACAATAAGTAATTGGTAGGAGAAATGATATGAAAACATATACGATTATTGCAGGTGTTAATGGTGCAGGTAA
>JAZSDK010000169.1:0-12865 GCA_045531155.1 Faecalimonas sp.
TAATTGCTGAAATTGAAAATAACGATATTGACTTGATTGTTCTTGCAGGATTTTTAGTTATTCTTTCTAAAGATTTTGTAAAGAGATTTGACAAAAAGATTATAAATGTTCACCCGTCATTAATTCCGTCATTCTGCGGAGATGGTTTTTATGGATTAAAGGTGCATGAGGCGGCTCTTTCAAAGGGAGTAAAAGTAACAGGTGCTACAACTCACTTTGTCAACGAGATTACCGATGGCGGAGAAATCATTATGCAAAAAGCGGTAGATGTTTTAGAGGGCGATACTCCTGAAATACTTCAGAAAAGAGTAATGACCGAGGCGGAATGGATTATTCTTCCGTTATCCGTTGAAAAAGTATCAGAAAAAATAATAAATGGTTAAGGAGAATTTTTTATGATTAATGAATTATGTGTAAATAAATATCCCGGCAGAGGAATTATTATCGGCAAATCACCAAACGGAAAAAATGCTGTAATTGCATATTTTATTATGGGAAGAAGTGTAAACAGCCGCAACCGTGTTTTTGTGGAAGACGGTGATGGTATTCGCACACAGGCGTTTGACCCTTCAAAATTGGTTGACCCAAGCCTGATTATCTATGCACCGGTTCGCGTGTTAGGAAATAGAACAATCGTAACAAACGGTGACCAGACAGATACTATTTACGAAGGTATGGACAAGGAGCTTACATTCGAGCAATCTTTAAGATGCAGAGAGTTTGAACCGGACGGTCCAAACTACACACCTCGTATTTCAGGGGTAATGCATATTGAAGCGGGAAAATACGACTATGCAATGTCTATCTTAAAGAGCAACAATGGGGACCCATCATGCTGCAACCGTTATACATTTACATATGACAATCCGGTAGCAGGAGAAGGACATTTCATTCATACATACAAATGTGATGGAAATCCACTTCCAAGCTTTGAGGGAGAACCAAAACTGGTAAACATCTTAGACGATATGGATGCTTACACAGAGTTACTTTGGAACAGCTTAAACGAAGAAAACAAGGTTTCTTTATTTGTTCGTTATATTGATATCGCAACAGGAACATACGAAACAAACATTGTAAATAAAAATCAATAAATAGGAATCGATAGGAGACATAGGATGAAAGAATTAGAATTAAAATATGGATGTAACCCAAATCAAAAGCCTTCTAAAATTTATATGAATGAAGGGGAACTTCCAATCAAAGTATTGTGCGGAAGACCAGGATACATTAATTTCTTGGATGCATTTAACGGATGGCAGTTAGTACAAGAATTGAAGAAAGCAACCGGACTTCCGGCAGCTACATCATTCAAGCACGTTTCACCGGCTGGTGCAGCAGTTGGACTTCCATTAGATGAAACATTGGCAAAAATCTACTGGGTGGATGATGTAGAAGATTTATCTCCACTTGCATGTGCATACGCAAGAGCAAGAGGCGCGGATAGAATGTCTTCCTTTGGTGATTTCATTTCTTTATCAGATGTTTGTGACGTTGCTACTGCAAAATTAATCAAACGTGAAGTTTCTGATGGTGTTATTGCACCTGGATATGAACCGGAAGCTTTGGAAATCTTGAAAGCGAAGAAAAAAGGAAACTATGCAGTTATTGAGATTGATCCGAATTATGAACCGGACCCAATTGAACATAAAGAAGTATTCGGCATCGTATTTGAACAAGGAAGAAATGAACTTGTAATCGACGATGAGCTTTTGGCAAATGTTGTAACAGACAACAAAGAGATTCCGGAGGAAGCAAAGATTGACCTTGCAATCGCGCTTATCACATTGAAGTATACACAGTCAAACTCTGTATGCTACGCAAAAGGTGGACAGGCAATCGGTATCGGTGCAGGACAACAATCTCGTATCCACTGTACACGTCTTGCAGGACAGAAAGCAGACAACTGGTGGTTACGTCAATCTCCACAAGTATTGGGATTACAGTTCGTAGACAGCATTGGTAGAGCTGACAGAGATAATTCCATTGATTTATACATTGGAGATGAATACATGGATGTTCTTGCAGAAGGAACATGGCAGAACATTTTCAAAGTAAAACCAGAGGTGTTCACAAGAGAAGAAAAACGTGCATGGTTGGATAAGATGACAGATGTATCTCTTGGTTCAGATGCATTCTTCCCATTCGGTGACAACATCGAAAGAGCACATAAGAGTGGTGTAAAATACATTGCTCAACCAGGCGGTTCTGTTCGTGATGACAATGTAATCGCAACATGTAATAAATATAATATGGCAATGGCATTTACGGGAATCCGTTTATTCCATCACTAAGAAGATTTAAGAGGCAGTCTGTCTTTTTGACAAACTGCCTCTTATTAATAGATGTATTAATCAATTACAATTAATCCTTCTGCGCAAATCACATCAATGACTTGTTTCACATATTTTGCACAGAGTTCATCTGTTTCCGCTTCCACCATAACACGAATCACTGGCTCTGTACCGCTTTCACGTACCAAGATACGCCCGTTATCGCCAAGTTCTTCTGTTACTTTTCCAATTGCTTTCTTTACTTCCGGATTTTCTCTGGCTGTCTTTTTATCTGCAACTCTTACGTTCTTTAATAATTGAGGGAAGATGGTTACATCTTCAGTAAGTTTTGAAAGTGACTGTTTCTTTTCAAGCATTACTTCCATCAATAATAAAGAAGTTAAGATACCATCACCTGTGGTTGCATATTTGCTAAAGATAATATGTCCGGATTGTTCTCCGCCAAGAGAGAAATTATTTTGCAACATATTTTCATATACATATTTATCTCCAACGGCTGTTTTTTCATACTTAAGTCCCACTTTATCGCAAGCTTTGTACAGACCAAGGTTTGACATAATGGTAGTTACAATGGTATCCTCATTTAATCTTCCTTGTTCTTTTAAATATTTTCCACATACATATAAAATCAAGTCACCATCTACAAGATTACCTTGTTCATCGATTGCAAGACATCTGTCTGCATCGCCATCATATGCAAAACCAACATCCAATCCGTTTTCCTTCACATATGCCTGTAATTGTTCAATATGTGTAGAACCACAGTTGCGGTTAATATTTGTTCCGTCCGGTTCGCTGTTAATAACATATGTTTTTGCTCCAAGTGCATCAAATACACTCTTTGCAATTGTGGATGCACTACCATTTGAACAGTCAAGACCGACACGCTTATCCTTAAATGAACGGGTTGCCATAGCAATCAAATGTCCGATGTAACGATTTCTACCTGCAGAGTAATCTACAGTACGTCCGATATTTTCTCTTGTTGCATATGGAATCTCACCAATTTCACCATCAATGTATGCTTCAATTTTATTCTCTACTTCTGCTTCCATTTTGTGACCCTTGGAATTAATAATTTTGATACCATTATCGTAAAATACATTATGGCTGGCTGAAATCATGATACCGCAATCAAAATCCTCTGTACGTACAACATAAGAAACACTTGGTGTTGTGGTAACATGTAACAGATATACATCCGCTCCTGATGCCGTAAGACCGGCTGAAAGAGCATCCTCAAACATGTAACTGCTTCTTCTTGTATCTTTACCAATTACGATTTTCGCTTTATGTTCCTGACCGAAGTACCAGCCTAGAAATCTACCCACCTTAAATGCATGTTCTACCGTTAAAACTACGTTAGCTTCTCCTCTGAAACCATCTGTTCCGAAATATTTTCCCATTGTGAGCCCTCCTTTTATTTGACTTATGCGCCAAATCTTTGCACAATCTACCATGCTATTATATAACCATTTGTTTTATTATACAACTGTTTTTTGAATTTATGATACAAACATATATTTAGCAAAAACCGTGCATACTATCTTGGCAAGGAGGATAAAAACATGTACCAATATTTGCCAATAACAGATGTTTACGCAAGAGAAATTCTAGATTCCCGTGGCAATCCGACGGTGGAAGTGGAAGTGCTGGCAGGAGAAAACATATACGGTAGGGCAAGCGTTCCTTCGGGGGCATCAACAGGACAGTTCGAGGCGGTTGAGCTGCGAGATGGTGAGGAAAGATACCGAGGACTGGGAGTTACAAGAGCAGTAGATAATGTCAATACCAAGATTGCACCTGAGCTTGTCGGGGTAAACGTATTTGAACAGACAGAAATAGACAGTATTATGTTAAAGCTGGATGGAACCGCAAACAAATCGAATCTGGGGGCCAATGCCACGCTTGGAGTATCAATGGCGGTTGCAAGGGCAGCGGCAAATGCACTTAATATTCCGCTATATCGCTATTTGGGCGGCACTTCTGCAATGAAGATGCCGGTTCCGATGATGAATATTTTAAATGGTGGAAAGCATGCTGATAATACAGTAGACTTTCAGGAGTTTATGATTATGCCGGTTGGAGCTTGTTGTTTTAAAGAAGGGCTCCGAATGTGTGCAGAAATTTACCATACATTGAAGAAAATCTTAAAAGAAGAGAACCTAAATACCGCAGTGGGTGATGAAGGAGGATTTGCTCCAAATCTTAAAGATGCCAAAGAAACATTACAGTATATTGTGAAAGCAATCGAAAAGGCAGGATATAAGGCTGGTAAAGACGTGGCAATCACGTTGGACGTGGCGGCTTCCGAATTATACAATAAGGAATTTAAAAAATATGTATTTGAAGGTGAGGATGTCATCCGCTCAGCAGAAGAATTGGTAGATTACTACGAAATGTTGATGGCAGAATTCCCGATTATCTCCATTGAAGACCCAATGGATGAAGAGGATTGGGAAGGTTGGGACCTGATGACGAAGCGTCTTGGAGGTAAAGTACAACTAGTAGGGGATGACTTGTTTGTGACAAATACAGAGCGTCTTCGCAAGGGAATAGACAGAAAGGTAGCAAATGCAATCCTAATTAAAGTAAATCAAATTGGAACATTGACGGAAGCCTTCGCTGCAATTGAACTTGCGAAGACATCTGGATATCGCAACATTATTTCTCACCGTTCAGGAGAGACAGAGGACAGCATCATTGCTGATATCGCAGTGGCATTTAATGCAGGTCAGATTAAAACGGGAGCTCCATGTCGCTCGGAACGTGTGGCAAAATACAATCAGTTACTTCGAATTGAGGAGGGAATTACTATTCAGCCATAAGCTCGAATCCGCTGTGCTTCTTCTCGCTTTGGCTAAGCGCCATATGTCAAATATATGTATTGTCAACTTACATGCAAGCATGACGTTTACATACATATATTTGCCGCATGGCTGAATAGTAAAAAAAATACTTGCAGACAGCAAACTCTTGTGTTAAAATACTTTTGTTATATGCGCAGGAGGTGTAGAAAATGGAAATCTTGGAAATCGTATTGAAAATTTTATTTGTTATAGACTGTATCGTTTTAGTAGCGATTGTATTACTTCAAGAAGGTAAGGAAGCAGGACTTGGTTCACTTGCAGGTGCTTCTAGTTCTTTCTGGGGACAGAACAAAGGACGTTCTATGGAAGGTGCTTTAGTTAAGATTACAAGAATCGCAGCAATTGTTTTTGTTGTATTGGCAGTTGCATTAAACTTGAAAGTATTTAACTAGGAATACGAAAAGATGACGAAACACTCTTATTTAAATAGTAAGGGTGTTTTTTTATTCCATACGAGGGAGTGATAGGATGGATCAGACATTTGAAAAGAGAAAAAAGATTATTTACGAATTCATCTGTGATGAATTCTATGTACCAATGAAGCTGAAGGAACTTGCCATTCTATTGCAGGTTCCGAAGGAACAAAGAAATGAGCTGAAAAAGGTGCTGGATTCTTTGGAGGCAGAGGGAAAGGTTCATGTGTCTTCCAAAGGGAAATATTCCAAGGGTGAAGCAAAGCGATTAGTGGGAACATTTACCTCTCATGCACGAGGATTTGGCTTTGTGACAATCGAAGGAGAAGCAGAAGATATTTTTATATCAGAGGATGATATGAATGGTGCCTTTCATAATGACCAGGTGGAGGTTGTGATTAAGGCGGCACCGGCTGGCAAACGAAAGGAAGGCAAGATTACGAAGGTGCTTTCCCATGGCACAACAACCTTGGTTGGATATTTTGAGAAGAGTAAGAATTTTGGTTTTGTAAGACCGGACAATCAGAGATTCATAAAAGATATATTTATTCCATTGGAGCGCTCAAAAGGGGCTGTTACAGGCCATAAGGTTGTGGTGGAGCTTACAAAATATGGTGGAGATAACAAGAAGCCAGAGGGAAAGGTTATTGAGATTATCGGCCATGTCAATGACCCGGGTACGGATATTATGTCCATTGTCAAAGGCTATGATTTGCCTACCAGTTTTCCGGAGAAGGTGTTGAATCAGGCAGAGCGTGTGGCAAAGGATGTAAGTGAGGCTGATATGGCAGGGCGTATGGATTTGCGTGACTGGCAGATGGTGACCATTGACGGGGAAGATGCCAAAGATTTGGACGATGCTATTTCCATTGCGAGAGACGGTAGTAACTATATCTTAGGTGTTCACATTGCAGATGTGACCAACTATGTGCAGGAGAATAGTGCACTGGATAGGGAAGCAGTGAAGCGTGGGACAAGTGTCTATCTGGTGGACCGCGTGATTCCGATGCTGCCACATACATTGTCAAATGGCATTTGCTCGTTGAACGCAGGAGTGGACAGGCTCGCACTGAGTTGCATTATGACCATCAATGAAAAAGGCTCTGTAGTTGACCATAAGATTGCTGAAACAGTCGTGCGCATCGATGAACGCATGAGTTACACCAGTGTGAAGAAGATTTTGGAAGAAAAAGATGAGGCTGAAATCGAACGTTATCAGGAACTTGTTCCTATGTTTGAACTTATGGCAGAACTTTCTAGCATTTTACGTGAAAAGCGTAGACAACGTGGTTCGATTGATTTTGATTTCCCGGAGACCAAAATGATCTTAGATGAAAATGGAAGACCAATTGACATCAAGCCTTATGATAGAAACGTTGCAACAAAGATTATTGAAGACTTTATGCTACTTGCAAATGAAACGGTGGCAGAGGATTATTTCTGGCAGGAAATTCCGTTTGTGTATCGAACCCACGAATCGCCGGATGAAGATAAAGTAAAGAAACTTGCGACATTTATCAACAATTTTGGACATTCTTTGCACATTTCCAACAAGGAAGTGCGACCAAAAGAAATTCAGAAATTACTTGCTAAAGTGGAAGGAACTGCAGAGGAAGCATTAATTAGCCGTCTGGCACTTCGTTCTATGAAACAGGCAAGATATACGCCGGAGAATACAGGGCATTTTGGGTTGGCAGCTTCCTATTATTGTCATTTCACATCCCCGATTAGAAGGTATCCGGACTTGCAAATTCATCGGATTATCAAGGAAAATCTGCGTGGCAGAATGAATGATGACCGAAGAGCGCACTATGATGCGATCCTAACTGAGGTTGCAAAAAAATCTAGCGAGAGAGAGCGTTTGGCAGAAGAGGCGGAAAGAGAAACCATCAAGCTCAAGAAGGTTGAATATATGGCAGAACGCATAGGGGAAACATTTGAGGGCGTGATTTCGAGTATTACAAAATGGGGAGTTTATGTCGAACTTCCGAATACGATTGAAGGATTAATTCACGTGACAAATATGTATGATGACCATTATAATTATATAGAGGATACCTATGAGATGGTTGGAGAGCATACGGGAAAAACGTATAAACTTGGACAGACTGTGGAGGTGCGGGTAATCGGCGCCAACAGGCTAGAGAGAACGATTGATTTTGAATTTGAATCATAATTGCCATCAGTCACAGACAAGGACCGGAATAAGGAACTGTCTGTGGCTTGCATGGTTTACATAGAAAGGATAGACAAGGATGTCAAAAGAATCGATTAAGTTAATTGCAAACAACAAAAAAGCCTATCATGATTTCTTTATCTTAGATACCTATGAGGCAGGCATTTCCCTGCACGGAACTGAGGTGAAGTCGCTTCGCATGGGAAAATGTAGTATTAAAGAAGCGTTTATTCGTATCGAAAATGGAGAAGTGTTCATTTATGGCATGCATGTGAGCCCTTATGAAAAGGGAAATATTTTTAACAAGGACCCGCTTCGTGTAAAGAAGCTATTACTTCATAAGGCGGAAATTAACAAATTGCTTGGTAAGATAAAGGAAAAGGGGATGGCAGTGGTGCCTCTTAAAGTTTATCTAAAAGGCAGTCTTGTGAAGGTGGAAATTGGTCTTGCAAAGGGTAAGAAATTATACGATAAGCGAGATGATATTGCGAAAAAAGACCAGAAGCGAGAGGCCGAAAGAGACTTTAAAGTAAGGAATATTGGATAGGAGAGAGCATATGGTACCAAGAACGAAAGAAGAACTTCGTAAATTAGTTTCTGAGACAACGATTGAAATGTATGAGGAAATGACACCTCAGCTTATTAAATTAATTGATGAGACCAAACATGATGATGGTTTGACTGAAGCACAGAAACAAGATGAGATTTCCCTTCATTTGATGGGATACACAAAGGCATGCACCAATGAGATTATCATTGAAGTATTGTCGCAGATATTGAATTTGGAGTAACTCGAAGATTTTAATTGTGACTTTCTATAATATAGTAGGTGGAGGCTGTCTATACCCATGATTTTGCGAAATCATGGGTATTTCTATGAGGAATAATGATGTTTATAGAAATTCAAGTTAAAAAATCACCATTTTTTCAATATTTTTCACGTTTTCTGGGTATGGACGGCCAAAAAAAGATGGTAAATACCCATATAGGATATTTACCAACACAAAATTAATAATATTAGCATGTTTCCGGTGATGGATATTCTACGCCTTGCGTATCTACTGTCACAGATTTCATTACTTGCGTTTCAAATGGTTTATCTCCCCAAGCAGTTGGAACTTCGGCAATCTTATTTACCACATCCATGCCTTCTGTTACTTTACCAAATGCAGCGTATGAGCCATCTAAGTGTGGAGATGTCTCATGCATGATAAAGAATTGTGAGCCAGCTGAATCTGGGTGCATTGCGCGTGCCATAGAGATAACGCCTGGTTCATGTTTCAAACTATTTGGGAAACCGTTTTGAAGGAATTCCCCTTTGATTTGGTAACCAGGGCCACCTGTTCCCGTTCCTTGTGGACATCCGCCTTGAATCATAAATCCACGAATTACACGGTGGAAGATTAAGCCGTCATAATATCCTTTCTTTACTAATGAGATAAAGTTGTTTACTGTATTCGGAGCAACTTCAGGATATAATTCTACTTTCATGATATCCCCGTTTTCCATTTCGATTGTTACAATTGGATTTGCCATAATATTTATTTCCTTTCTGTATAAAAATATTGCTGTTATATATTCTATAATTCACAGTTGTATTTGTCAATAAAACTAAATTGTGTTATACTTGATTGATTAGATTTGAAAGGAGCACGTCAATGGGTATGATTAAGACAGATAAATTGATTTTTGAATACAAAAAGCACGACGACGAAGGTAACGTGATTGGTGCGCATCGTGCCATTGACGAGATTAATCTTGATATAGAAGAGGGGCAGTTTATTGCCATTTTAGGACACAATGGTTCCGGAAAGTCTACACTTGCAAAGCACATGAATGCGATTTTAGTTCCAACAGGTGGAACTATGTGGGTGGATGGTAAGGATACCCGTGAGGAAGACAATATTTGGGATGTGCGCCAGAGCGCAGGCATGGTGTTCCAGAATCCGGATAATCAGATTATTGGAACGGTTGTGGAAGAGGATGTTGGATTTGGTCCTGAAAATCTAGGTGTGCCAACAGAAGAGATATGGAAACGCGTGGAAGAGAGTTTGTCTGCAGTTGGGATGATAGAATATCGTCATCACTCGCCTAATAAGTTATCCGGTGGTCAAAAGCAGCGAGTTGCAATTGCAGGGGTTGTAGCCATGCGTCCAAAATGTATCGTTTTGGATGAGCCAACGGCGATGCTTGACCCGAATGGTAGAAAAGAAGTCTTAAGAACCGTCGAAGAACTTCGGAAAAGAGAGAAGGTAACGGTTATCCTAATTACACACTATATGGAAGAGGTAGTGGGTGCAGACCGTGTGATTGTCATGGATAAGGGACATGTTGTGTTGGATGGCACCACGAAAGAGGTTTTCAGTCAGGTGGAAACCCTGAAGAAATACCGTCTCGATGTGCCACAAGTGACATTGCTGGCACATGAATTGAAGAAGAAGGGCTATGACATTCCAGATGCTGTTTTAACCACAGAAGAGTTGGTGGAGGCTTGCGTGAAATGTGAAAAGGTCTCAGTTGAGCTGGAAATGGACACTGAGTCTGAAACTGATGTGGCGACGTGTAACAACATGGCGGAAGATGCTAACTATGCAATAGAACCACAATCCAGCGCGTTGACAGATGACGAGCACACGTTGCAAGAGCCACTTTTAAAATTAGACCACATCAATTACATTTACAGTCCGGGAAATGCATATGAAAAGCATGCCTTAAAGGATGTTAGTTTAGACATTTACGAGGGACAATTTGTTGGAATTATCGGACATACAGGTTCCGGAAAATCCACCTTGATTCAGCATTTGAATGGTTTAATCAAGGCAACGGACGGGGCCATTTATTATCAAGGCGAAAATATTTATGGTGAAAAGTATAATCTTCGCCAGCTTCGTAACCAAGTGGGCTTGGTATTCCAATATCCAGAGCATCAATTGTTTGAGATAGATGTTTTGACAGATGTTTGCTTTGGACCGAAGAATCAAGGCTTATCGGCGGAAGAGTGTAAGGAGCGTGCAATCGAAGCATTACAACTGGTTGGACTTCCGGAAAAATACTATAAGCGTTCGCCGTTTGATTTGTCAGGGGGGCAGAAACGCCGAGTAGCCATTGCTGGTGTATTGGCGATGAAGCCAAAGGTGCTAGTATTGGACGAACCAACAGCAGGACTTGACCCGAAAGGTCGAGATGAGATTTTGGATCAGATTGCAAATTTGCAAAAAGAGGGTAATCTGACAGTTATCCTTGTGTCACACAGTATGGAGGACATTGCAAAATATGTGGACCGTATTGTGGTTATGAATAAGGGAAGTAAAATGTATGATGATGTGCCGAAAAACGTATTTGTACATTATAGAGAGTTAGAAAAGGTGGGGCTTGCTGCACCGCAGGTGACATACATGATGCATGCACTTGCTGAAAAGGGAATTCCAGTGAACACTCAGGCAACCACCATTTCAGAAGCAGTGGATACGATTACGCAGACACTGAAAAAATAGATTGGAGAAACGATGATTAGGGATATTACAATAGGGCAATATTATCCGGCTAATAGTAAACTGCATCGATTGGACCCACGAGTCAAGATTGTATGTACCTTACTTTTCTTGATCTCACTGTTCTGTTTTCAGAACATTTGGGGATATGTTATTGCAACCATATTTTTGGCGAGTATTATTCGTATTTCAAAAGTACCATTCAAGTTCATTGTCAAAGGGTTACGACCGGTGATTATGCTACTTATGATTACAGTGTTGTTCAACCTGTTTTTGACAAAGACGGGGACTGTTATTTTTGAAGCATGGATTTTGAGAATTACAGATGATGGACTTCGCATCGCAGGATTTATGACAGTCCGTTTAATCTATCTGATTCTAGGCTCATCGCTGATGACATTTACGACAACACCAAACGCCTTGACAGATGGGATAGAAAAGTTGCTTTGGCCGCTAAGAAAAATCAAATTACCGGTGCATGAGATTGCAATGATGATGTCAATTGCGCTTCGTTTTATTCCGATTTTGTTAGAGGAAACGGACAAAATCATGAAGGCGCAGATTGCAAGGGGAGCAGACCTTGAAAGTGGAAACATTATTCAAAAGGCAAAGGCTATGATACCGATTCTTGTGCCGCTTTTTGTCTCAGCCTTTCGCCGTGCAACAGACCTTGCCATGGCGATGGAAGCAAGGTGCTATCGTGGCGGAGAAGGCCGCACGAAGATGAAACCGCTGGTATATCAGAAAAAAGATTATATCGCATACGCAATTATGATAGTGTATTTTGTAGTTGCAGTGCTGGTTGGCAGGTAAGATATGAAACGAATAAAACTAACAATTGCTTATGATGGGACCAATTACTGCGGCTGGCAGATTCAACCGAATGGAATTACCATCGAAGAGATTTTAAATAAGTCACTCTCTAAAATGACCGGGGAGGAGATTCTTGTAATCGGCGCGAGTCGAACGGATTCAGGCGTGCATGCGCAGGGAAATGTTGCTGTCTTTGATACAGAGACTACCATTCCGGCGGAAAGAATAGCCGTTGCTTTAAATCAAAGACTTCCGGATGATATTGTAATTACAAAATCAGAGGAAGTGCCACTGGATTTTCATCCAAGATATTGTAATTGCAGCAAGACTTACGAATATCACATTATCAACACAAGGATTCCGATTCCAACCAAAAGATTAACTAATTATTTTGTATCCTATGTGCTTGATATTGATAAAATGCGTCAGGCTGCTTCCTGTTTGGTTGGGGAGCATGATTTTGTAAGTTTTTGCAATGTGAGAACGGATGTAGAAAATACGGTCCGTACCATTACCACCTTGGATATTTTGACAAATGGAAATGAGATTACCATACGTATTACCGGAAATGGTTTCCTATACAATATGGTACGCATTATCGTGGGAACTCTGATTCGTGTGGGACGAGGATTCTATGAACCGGAGAAAGTAAAAGAGATATTGGAAGCAAAAGACCGCAAAGCAGCAGGGGTTACGGCTCCGGCGCATGGGTTGATGCTTATGGAAATTAACTATGAATAGTTTTGGATTGTACAGGCTCTGCAATGGATGTTGCGGAGCCGTTTTTTGTGGAGAATTATTCGGATGT